>JALWDQ010000788.1:0-8201 GCA_027039625.1 Calditrichia bacterium
TTTAATGTCCAGAATTACCAGATCCGGGCGGCTGGAACGCACCAGTTGCAATGCTTCTTCGGCATCATTAGCCAGAATCACCTGATATCCCATCTCCTGAATTTCTTCCTGATAAAGCAGGCGCTGGGATTCATCATCCTCGACGATAAGAATTTTTTTCATTTTCCATTCCTCCGCACCGGTTCAGGTTCTTTGTGAATATAGCCAGTTTTTCGCTCTAAAACAATGTTTGAAGGTGACACACGAAAAAAGTCAATACCACCACATTCCGAACGGTTTTGGCGTGATAAGTGCCACCACATGCAGAACGGTTTTTGAATGCAAAAGATAAGTGAAAACAGGCAAATGCTACCACCTACGGAACGGCATTCAAACTACGAGGTTAGCATAAGTGCCATAACATGGAGAACACTCACTAAACTGTTTTCAGAGAATTAAACTCAAGAAATACTGAAAAATTTGTAAAGATATTTCCAGGAAGGAGATAAAATGGGAGCTCTCTTTGTTTTAAATTAAAAAACCCGCTCTTCTGCGGGTTTTAGTTTTGCGGCGCGTACGGGATTTGAACCCGTGTTACCGACGTGAGAGGCCGGCGTCCTAGACCCCTAGACGAACGCGCCAGAGCTGTAGAGCGCGCCCAATATACGCTATTTTCCCCCTTAAATCAACCTCAATTTCACCCGGATAGCAGTGCCTGCAGCAAAGCATTTTGTTCCCCGGTTTTTCCATTCCCGGCCCAGGTACAGCAAATTAATCCGACACTTTTACTTTTAGATGCGCTTCAATTTGCTGTTTTAACTGCTTCTCGTTAAAGGGTTTGTACAAAATATCGTTAATGCCCGCCTGAAATGCCGCTTCCCGATCTTCCATATCCTGCTGGGTGGTGACCATGATGATGGGCAGTTCCTCCCGGGAGTACATTTCGCGAATGGCTGCAGTGAGTTCCACTCCATTCATCCCCGGCATATTCAAATCAGTGAACACGATATCCGGCTTCTCCTGACGAACTTTTTCCAGGGCGCTTTCCGGGAACTCAAACAGCTGAGCCGAATAACCCAGTTTAAAGAGTGCCGATTTGTACAGGCGGAGAATCATCCGGGAATCGTCCACAACATAGATTTTGAGGGAATCTGTTTCCGGTGCTGCTTGCTGGCCCAAAATTTCTTGTACCAGTTCCTGGCGCCCCATTTGCCGGAGGACACGCAGGAAATGGGTACGAATTTCCTGATCGGCTCCGGTCTTTAAAAAATTCACCGCGTAGTTGCGGAAGGGTTCGTGTTCAATGAGCTTCCGGAAAAGAGTATCCGATTCGGAAATGAGGATGGCTTCCGCAATTCTCTGGCCTTCCTGGCTATTTTCCTCAATCAGATTCTGAATCCCCACCAGCAAAGCCGGATCCACATTACGATTGAGGGCGCGGGCACAGGCCAGCCGCACCTGTTCTTCGGGGTCGTTTAATCCCTCAATTAAAGTAAAAGCACCCTGGCGAATGGGTAACATTCCCAGGGCTTCGTAAGCAGCAAATCGAACATTGGCATCGGCGGGCTGTTTAAATAAAAACTGGCGAATAGGACGAGCCGCACTGGGGTCACCGATTAATCCCAGAATGTTTAAAGAATGTATCAGGACATCGGGATCATCCGATTCCAGATTCTCCAGCACAATGGGTACCGCTTTGGAGCCCAGCTCCACCAGCTTATCCTTGGCAAAATTGCGTAAATGGGGATCGTGGCTTTCCAGTAAACGATTGATGTGGCGAATGGAAGTTACAGTTTGGATTTCCGCCAGCGCTTGCACAATGGCCCGATCGATAGCGTTATCCGTACCCAGCCGTTTCACCAGATATTCCACCGCTTCATCCGTCCCGATCAATTTCAATGCTTCGATGGCAGCGAAAGTGAGCTCCCGGTTGCCCGAATACAAAAAATCGCTGATGGTGGTAATATAGGCCGGGTCGCCAATACTTCCAATTGCCAGTAAACACGCGCGATTAATCTCCGGATCGCTGCTCTGGGCCAGAATATTGGCAATGAGGGGCAACGTTTTCTGGCACTGCACCTGTCCCGCAATCTCAATAAAGGGCAATTTGTTATCGATGGCATCGTTCTGCAAAATCTCCAACAGCAATTCCGGATAATCGACCAATTGTTTAAGCAGCAGGGTGTAGATTTGCTGATAATTCAAACGGAGTTCATCCGCCCGAAGGAGCAGCTCTGCCAGCAGCGGCACCACAAAGGAGGCTTCTCCCCGGGCAAGTTCGAATAACACCCGCTGTCGAGTTTTCTCATCGGCCCGTGCCAGATGTCCCAGAATAAGCCGGGCTTTAATCCCATCCTTCTGCGATATATTGTAACGCAACTCTTCAATCAAATTTTTGGTTTCCACAGCATCCAACGGTCTATTCCCCTGTTTAATCCCCTAATCGATTACGTAAAAAATTTCCCGCAAAAATTGAATTCCATTTCTCTCTGCCATTTCTCAACACCCGTTTTTCCGGCACTTTTCAGGATTTAAGCTGATAGAACACTGAGCGCAAATAGTTCTTTCGCTCGAAGCGATCGGAAATACCAATAAGCGACTCCGTAGCACCAATGATAAGGATTCCCCGCGGTACCAGCTGATTGGCAATTCGTTCGAAAAGCTTGCGGCGGTCCTCGATGCTGAAATAGATCATCACATTTCGGCAAAGGATGATATCGAATTTGGGCATTCCCAGAAACGGTTCCAGCAAATTCTGACGGCGGAATGTTGCCATAGCCCGAATTTCGTCCTTTACCCGCCAGTATTTACCCTCCGGTCTGAAATATTTTTGAAGCAAAGGTCGGGGTAATCCCCGACTGATTTCCGTTTGGTTGTAGCGTCCGTAACTGGCCTGGGCAATAGCCGCATCAGAAATGTCCGTACCCAGCAACTTAATGTACCAGCGATTGATATCCGCTCCCAGCAATTCCTTTAAAATAATGGCAATGCTGTACACTTCCTGTCCGGTAGAGCAGGCAGCACTCCAGATTTTCAGGTCGCGCCGATGTTCATCTTCCAGGCGGTCGAAGGTATCCGGTAAAACTTTGTATTTTAACAGCTCGAAGGGAGAATTGTCCCGGAAAAAAAACGTCTCATTGGTCGTGATGGCATCGATTATGCGATTGGGAATTCGCTTACTGAAATCCGATTTCGCGCGCTGGATGAGTTCCCGGTAGCTCTGGCAACCCAGCTCCTCTGCCAGAGGTCCCAACCGACTTTCAATCAGGTAGCTCTTGGATTTGTCCAGAACAATTCCCGTTAGTTCCTTTACATAGGCAGCAACAATGGGGATTTCTTCAGACCTTATTTTCAACATGGATAATCATCTATTTCGCGTTAGTTACCGGTTTTTCACTATTTGAACCAATCTTGCAGGTATATTATTCAGTGATACAATTTCGTCCACCACCCCTGCTTTAATCGCTTCCATGGGCATGCCAAATACCACACTGGTGGCTTCATCCTGAGCCAGGACATAAGCGCCGCTCTGTTTCATCACTTTCAGCCCCTCGGTGCCATCGCGTCCCATACCGGTCATAATCACGGCCAGAACACTGGGGCCAAATACTTCTTTTGCCGAGCGGAAGAGATAATCGGCAGAGGGTTTACAATGGTTTTCCGGAGGATCGTCCGTGAGACGGATGGCACCAAAAATGCCATCGCGCACAATTTTCATCTGCTTACCACCGGGGGCAATGTACACGTGTCCGGGTTTACCGGAAACTCCATTCTGGGCTTCCACAACTGTTAAAGCGCTTTTTTTATCCAGGGATTCAGCCAGTGCCCGGGTAAATACCGGAGGCATATGTTGCACAATATAAATGGGTACGGGAAAATCTCCCGGAAGACGCGGGATAACTTCTCCCAGCGCTTGTGGTCCCCCGGTAGAGATTCCGATGGTCACCGCGCGAGGCGGCGTGATTAGAGTACTGCGAGTTGCCGGACGAACCGGGGCAGATACGGTGGAAGAAACCGTCGATGCTGTTGAGGAAGCACCGGATACGTACCCGCCGGATTTCCTACGGAGTAACGCGTTGATCTTGGGGATAAACTGCTGGGTTAGTTCCTTAACATTTTCCTGAATCCCGGTCTTCTCCGGTTTGGTAATAAAATCGAAGGCCCCTAACTGCAATGCCTTCATGGTCACCATTGCATCTTTTCGCGTTAGCGAACTGACCATGATTACGGCTGGGCGCTCACTCATCCGGCGCAAATGCTCCAGAGTTTGCAAACCATCCATCTCCGGCATTTCCACATCCAGAGTAATGAGGTCGGGATGGAGTTGCTCGATTTTACTCAGGGCAATTTTGCCATTGGGTGCCGAACCAATTACTTCTACCTGAGGAATGTTCCGCAGTACATCACTCAGAATTTTACGGTACAACACCGTATCATCAACAATTAGCACGCGTAGTTTGGAACTTCCCATAACCATTCTACCAACTCCTGTTTGCATCAATTAAATTTAAAGATTCCCATTAGATCATTGATTTCGTTACTTATTTGTGCCAGTGCCCGGGCATTATTGTGTAAAGTAGAACTGATACTGTTTAAATCCATACTGGCCTGGGTGACCGATGCAATTTCCCGGGCTACCATGTTCGAGGCTTCCGCTGCCTGTTCCACATTGGTGGCAATATCTTCTGTGGCTTTTGTTGTGTGCCGAACATTCTCGGCAATATCCCGGGTAGTAATGGATTGTTCTTCCACGGCCGAGGCAATGGTATTTACGATATCATCCACATGTTCAATAACCTTGGTAATGGTGTTAATCTCTTCAATAGTTTGTTTTGCGGCATGCTGGATTTGTTCAATTTTGCTACGAATATCCTCGGTAGCTTTGTTGGTTTGAGAAGCCAATTCTTTAACTTCGTTTGCTACTACGGCAAATCCCTTTCCAGCCTCTCCGGCACGTGCCGCTTCAATTGTGGCATTTAATGCCAGCAATTTGGTCTGCTCGGCAATCTCCACGATGGTTTCAATCACATGGCCAATCTGATCGGCGGAATTTCCCAGCTCCCCAACCTGATGCGAGGCGCGAGAAACACTATCCACCGCATTTCGGGTTATCTGACGGGCATTTTCCGTATTCTGAGCAATTTCGGAGACGGTAGCACTTAACTCGCCGGTGGAAGTGGAAATTACCTTAATATTGTCGCTGGTTTGTTTTACGGAAGAAGAGACACTGCTCATATTGACACTCATCTCCTCACTGGCAGCAGCTACGGAATTGGCACGTTCGGTAAGCATCTGGGCATTATCGTGCAAGCTTTCGGAAACGGTGGAAAGTTCGCCAGAAGACTTGTTCAAATTGGCAATGCGCTCTTTAATGTTCTTCACCATGCCCGAAAATTTCTCCACCATTTCATTCTGCGAGCGCAAAATTTCCGTCAGTTCATCTGAGCCATTCAGAGAAATTCTTACCCGGAAATCCCCCGCACCCAGTTTTTCTGCTACATCATAGATAAAATGTAACCGTTTAATAATATCGAAGGTTACACGGATGGCAAAGATGGCGAACAGGATTCCAATAATTAACCCAATAATTTGCAAAGTCAGCAAGGTTTTTACCTTTCCTTCGCTGGCTTGCTGCATCATCCCCACTGCTTTGTTCATTTCGCTAAGCAAGGGAACATTGTTTTGCAGAACCCATTGCAGGTCTTCGTCTGCTGTTGGCGCTTCGTCAAGTACGCTTTCCACTTTTTGTTTAAATTTTTCCCACATGGATTTTACTTTTTCCAGTTGAGTGCGGATTTCTCCTTCGGCTGGGGGACAGTAACGCATAGGGCCATCAGGGTCCAGAGTAGAAGGGGCATTTCCGCCATCTTTTAGTGCCTGTAAAGTTTTATCGAACACTGCCATGGTTTTGCGCACGCTCTCCGCCAGGCGCGGATCCACCACTCCCGTTTGCTGTTTGGTTACCTGGTATTCCAGTAATTCCTTGGTCATTTTCTGGGTTAACATGCGCTGGCGTCCCGCTAGATTAATTACCAGTCCATCATCCTTCTGGCTGGAAGTAACCCACCAGGTAGCAATCATCATCACCAGAATGATGGCGGCCATCCCAACGGCAATTCCAATCAGTTTGGTTTTTACTTTCATCCCTTGCATGATACACACCCTTCTTTTCGTTTATTTTCTTTCTATCATTTATTGATGAATTATTTACGATTCGGCTTATTAGAGTTTAGCATCTCCACTTGCAAACCCCGATTCTTACTTCGGGAGGTCCATTTTCGTGCAATGTTTTCACTTCGTTCTTCACCATCCATTCTCCCTTTGATTTAGCGATTTTCTTCCATTTTTAAAATTTCTTCGGTATTCAAAATAGCAACCAGCCGCTCTTCCTGCTTCAGAATACTGGAAAAATATTTTCCAGCTACACCCTGAATATTGGAAGGAGGTGGCTCCACCTGATCAGGCTGAATTTCCACTACATCCACCATACGGTCTATTAATAATCCTATCTGTTCTTCACCATCGTTTATTACCAGAATCCGGGAGGTATCACTCATCTCCTCGCTCACCTCCATTCCAAATTTCGCCCGCATGTCGATTACTGTGATAATATTTCCCCGCAAATTAAGAATTCCTCGAATATATTTAGGGGCATTGGTTACCGGTGTAATATCCGTGTACTTGTTGATTTCCTGAATATTCTTTATATCAATTCCACAAAAAAGTTCATCCACCAAAAAAACCGATAATTCCGTGGTTTCGGGAGTATTTTCTTTTTTTTCCATACCTTAACCTGTGTTTTTTAACTTTGACCAAGATGGTTTACGCTTGCTGTCGTTTCTTTTTTAGGAAATAGGCGATACGCTCCAGCACATTTTCCCGATCCAGTTTAATGAGATAATCATCCACTCCGGCATCCAGGGCTTGCTGCTTTACTTCCTCTGCCGCCACCGAAGTCAACGCAATCACCGGGATTTGCGCGTACCGGGAGTGCTGGCGAATCTGCCGTGTGAGTTCAATTCCATCCATGTTGGGCATTTCAATATCAGTAAGCACGATATCCACTTCGTACTCCGGATTGTTTAAAATTTCCATAGCCAGTACCCCGTCCAGAGCAGTAAGAACATGATATCCTGCATCCTCGGTAAACCCTTTTACCTGGTTCAGGAAGAAGCGCGAATCCTCCACCAGCAGGATGGTTGCCTGCTCATTTTGCTTCTTTTTATGCACTTCTTTTTTTTCTTTTACCCACTCTGGCAATACTGTGGAAAATATTTCGTACACATTAAGGAGTAGAGTAGTTTCTCCGCCAATAATTGCTGACCCCAGAATACCGGGCTGGCGGAAGGTTTCTTCGTCAATTCGCATGGTGTACTCCACCACATCCAGAATTTCCGAAACAACAATTCCTACTTCTTTACCTGCAAAAGGAAAAATAAGGATGTAAGGATATTCCACATCTTCGCGGGGTTTCACATTCGCCACATCTTCGATATTGCACAGTATCAACGTTCCGCCACGATACTTGATGGTTTGCTTCCCGCTGGTGTATTCTATATCATCCCGATGGATTTTTTCCAGGCGGGAAATAAGGCCCAGGGGTATTCCGAATTGCTCGTCGCTGGCATTTTTCACCAGTAACAGAGATTGGGCATCCTGGATATTGGCCATCCGTTCGTGGCGAATCTTCTCCTTGGCTTTATCTTTTACCACCTTCAGCTCCATAACCGAACTGATGCCCGCTACATCCAGAATCAGGGCAGCCCGACCATCGCCCAGAATGGTGGCACCGGCATAGGTGGGAATATTGCGTAAATGGCGCCCCAGAGGCTTCACCACAATTTCTTCGGAATCCAGCAGCTCATCCACAATCAGACCAAAATGCAATTCCCCGGCATTCACCACCACAATGTTGTATGCACTTTGAATGTGATGGCGGCGGTCCACAGGATTTTTCCGTTTATCTTCTACGGGTGGAGGAGGTGTATTTTCTTCGCCCAGGCAGGGACTCCGCCGGTCGTAAATCAATTGCCGACGATCGATAATATACTCGCCCGTTACGGGATTTAAGATTTTCCGTTGCATTTGCAGGGCATCGGAAATGCGAATGAGCGGAAGGAGTTCACCCCGAAGCCGCAATACCGCCGCATCGTCTATTTTTTCAATCCGCTCTTTCACTTTAGCTGCCGGAATACGCACCAGCTCCACCAGATTGACCTGAG
>JALWDQ010000789.1:0-2640 GCA_027039625.1 Calditrichia bacterium
TGATGACCATACCTGCCAGGCGCCTGCGGATTTAATTTTTAAGGCAGTGTTACCGGTAGCCGCCCAGGGGGAAGAGGTAGAGGCGGTACATCCGGAAATTTTTTCCCAGAGCCAGAAACCCGAAACCGCGGAAATTACCGCCACCGGGGAAGAAAACGAGTTCGGGAAAACGGTGGCTCAAAAAGGCCTGTTGCTCACCTTTGTGCTGGTCTTTTTAGGAGGTCTGGCACTGAACCTGACCCCCTGTGTGTACCCGCTCATTCCCATTACCATCAGTTATTTTGGGGGACAGGCGCAAAATAAAAAAGGAAGTTTGCTTACCCACGCTCTGCTTTACGTGCTGGGGATGGCGATTACTTACTCCATCCTGGGGAGCATTGCCGCCTTTACCGGAAGCCTCTTTGGAGCGGCGCTTCAGAATCCGTATGTCCTGGTGGCAATTGCCATCATCTTGGTGGGACTTTCCCTGAGCATGTTCGATTTGTACGAGATTCGGGTGCCCATGTTTCTTTCCAATTTTGCCGGAGGTGCTCGCCAGGGATATTTTGGAACGTTGTTCATGGGATTAACGGTCGGGATTGTGGCGGCTCCCTGTATTGGGCCATTTGTGCTGGCGCTGCTCACTTATGTGGGCGAACGCGGCGATGTATTCCTGGGATTCTCCCTCTTTTTCGTGCTGGCGCTGGGGCTGGGTGTGCCCTTTATCTTTCTGGCCCTCTTCTCCGGCAGTTTGAATAAACTGCCCCGCTCCGGTAGCTGGATGGTGTGGGCACGCACCATTTTTGGGTTCATCCTCATTGCCATGGCCATCTATTTTGTGGCGCCTCTATTGCCCAACACGCTAATTTACCATCTGGCACTGGCAATCACCATGCTGGTGGGGGGCATTTACCTGGCCTGGATTGAACCCTCCCGGATGGAAGGGAAAACCTTTTCCATTATTCGAAATGTGGTAGGTTCCATTTTCATGATTGTGGCACTTTACCTGGCTGCCTCCGGGGTGCAGGGTTACATCGACGAAAAAATCAGTGAGGTGCAGCTCAAAGCGGGTAGCAGCGAAGCCACCAGCGAAATCCAGTGGCATACTTACTCCGAAGCGATGCTGCAACAGGCTGCCCGGGAAGGCAAACCGGTGATGATTGATTTCTTTGCCGATTGGTGCATCCCCTGTAAGGAATTGGACAAATTTACTTTTAGCAAACCGGAAGTGGTGGAGCTCTCCCGCAATTTTGTTATGCTAAAAGTGGATTTAACCACCGCCAGCGATCCCGAGGTGAAACGCTTAAAGAAGCAGTACCGCATTAAAGGGGTGCCCACCCTGGTGTTCCTCAAGCCGGATGGTAGCGAAATTTCGGAATTGAGGGTGGTGGGATTTAAAGAGGTGGATGAATTTTTACCCTTGATGCAGAAAGCGCTTGAGATGTCCCGATAAAACCATTTTCCAGGGTGAAATATTCTTGCGTGGGTACCTCGAATTTTTTCAGGTGCCCGCGTTTTTTGTAGCATTTTCAATTATGATGATGTAAATTGCCAGCTGAAGGGGAGTAATTTACGATGAAGCTTAAGAAACGAAAACCGCAGAAATTACGGGAATTCTTCTTAACCACCGTCTTATTCGGGAGGCTAACCATGGGAGAGGTGCTGAATCCGGTGCTTTTCCCGGTGTTCTTCCGGAAATTCTTCCCCACCCCACGCAAAGCCGTATACCGGAAAAATCTCGCCAACTATTTCTTTGAAAACTAAATCCTGACCGCAATTCAGGAATGTAGGAAACAGTGATGAATCTGGATCGCTATATTTTTGCACAGATTTACTGAAAGCGAATTTCATATAGAGCTTCGGTGAATCGATTGGATTTTACAATTCCAATTCTTCAATAACGTTTTAAGAATAATTGTTTTCGATAAACGTCTTTATTGATGCGATTAAGTGACATAGCAGATCGATTTTGTGAAAACTTATGCACGCCCCAGCTAATTCTGCCCCCATAGATGTTGTGTTTTCCACAAGCATTTAAGGAAAATCCAACGAATTAGGTGCTCAATATTTAACAAGTTGCGTATTAAAATATATTGGTACTCTAAAATTCACTTGACAGATTAAAGAAGGAAATATTAAACTAAATCGTCTTTCTTATTCCTTGTAAAAGCTGGTAATTAAGCACCCCGTTCCAGTAATCTAAAATTATTGAGTTTCCCATGAGCCAGAAACTTTTTCTTAAATCGATTTCTATACTTCCGATGATCACTTTGTTCTACTTTAGTACCTCCTATTGTCAACCATCCGGAAAAGGCAATTTTTACGATGAATTTCTCATGATGCCGGGTAACACGGCTCACTCCCCTTCCAGGGTTACGGGGAATAAATACGTTCAATTTATGAACTCCATTAAGAGGGGAATATTTCAGAAATTTCCGGCAGAAAATATAAGTCATCCGGATGATATATATTGGGATGATCGGTTTTCTTTTCCGGGCATTAACGGGATCGTATATGCGATTGCGGTTTCTGCCGATGGTGACGTATATGTTGGTGGTAATTTTACATTAGCGGGTACCACCAGGGTAAACAATATTGCTCGTTGGGACGGTGAGAAGTGGCACGATGTGGGTGGAGGGGTAACCGAAGGGACGGCTGGTT
>JALWDQ010000790.1:0-2637 GCA_027039625.1 Calditrichia bacterium
ATGTATAAGGGATTTTATCCTGGGATTTATCGGAACAACCTGAATCCTACCATTGCTTATCGGAGTTACTACGAAACCTATATTGAACGAGATTTACGACAACTCATTCATATCAAAGATCTGCTCATTTTTCAGAAATTTGTTCGTTTATGTGCTGGCCGAATTGGACAAATTTTTAATGCCCATCAATTGTCCAGCGAAGTGGGAGTAAGTGTGCCTACCATTAAATCCTGGTTTTCTATTCTGGAAGCATCATACGTGGCTTTTTTGTTGCCGCCTTATTTTGAGAATATTAAGAAACGCCTCATTAAATCGCCCAAACTCTATTTTTACGATGTGGGATTAGCTGTTTATCTTCTTGGTATTGAAGCTCCCAATCAACTCTCCCGGGATCCGTTACGGGGGGCAGTGTTCGAGAATCTGGTTATCACTGAACTAATGAAAGCACGCTTCAATCGGGGAATGGAACCAAACCTTTACTATTTTAGAGATAGTCATCACAATGAAGTGGATGTGGTTTTTAAACAAGGATCTCGGTTCATTACCTCGGAGGTAAAATCTGCACAAACATTTACCAGCCATTTTTTAAAAGGATTAATGTATTTCCGAAAATTGTTTCCGGGTCGAATCCTGAAGGAATTTCTGGTTTACGATGGCGAGATTGAGCAAGTCGTTCAGGGTGTTTATATAATGAATTATCGTCAAATTGCTGAAAAGTTTTTTCTGTAACGCGTCTCTATCGAATCATTATATTTCAACCGCGACATCTCTTTTGAATTCGCTCTTGTCCAGAGAATTTTTCGGGATTTTACCAGATCTGGAAAACTGCACAACGCAGTTTGTTCTATTCACCTTCATCCCCGTAATCATCGCTTCAAAATCATTTTGCATTTAACCACGAATTACACGAATAGGCACGAATGGAAAGTTCGGATAATGATTAGGAGAGAATCTACCAAATCATTTGGGATTTGAAATTTGTTATTTGGAATTTAACGTTTGGGATTTGAAATTTGTTATTTGGAATTTGACATTTGTTATTTGTGATTTGTTTTTTGTGATTTGGAATTTTCTACTTCACTTTTCTTGTGGCATCTTAGGCAATAAATTTCTCCTGAACTCGCTCCGTTCGTAACCGGCTCAGGAGAACCAGGCTACAAATGCTCCCAACCCATTTATTAACTAAAAGAAAAAGCCCGGTAGGAGAATTCCCGCCGGGCTTTTTGTTGGCTCTAAAGCCTTATTTCCTTTACTTCATCAAGATCATTTTCATGGTGCGGGTCAGGCCGTCGGACTCGAAGCGGTAGATGTAAATTCCGCTGGAAACCTGGACACCCTGATCGTTGCGCCCATCCCAGACCACCTGATAGTAACCCGGTTGCATCCGCTTGTTCACCAGTGTGCGTACCTTCTGACCCAGTACGTTGTAGATCACCAGTTTCACCTTCGATGCTTCCGGCAACTGGTATTTGATGGTGGTTGTCGGGTTGAAGGGGTTCGGATAGTTCTGCGACACGTCATAGGTAGTAGGAATAATCTGCGTACCGTTGATGCCTGTAATCACCGTCAGAGTCACATCCACCAGAACCGTGGGTGTAGAAGGATCGTTAGAATCAATCCGGATGTTGATGTTGAAAGTATCATCCCGGGCGGTCTGGGTTACACCATAGAGGCGAGCAGTAAGAGTTGCGGTATTCCCAGGTGCCACAACACCCGAAGTGGGTTCCAGCAGTTTAATGAAGGAAGCAGAACTACCACCACCGGCCAGCCAGAGAATGGCATTATGGTAAAGCAGAGGTACATCACCAGTCCAGGTGAGTGCGTTATTCTGCGGATCCAGAGGCATGAGATTAAATGCCACCACATTCTGATTGGCTGCAATGAAAATCTGCCCGCTATCCCAATCGGCGATGCGGTCTGCGCCGGGTGCCAGACCGGGATCCTGATAACCGAACGTTTGTCCTGCAGTGGTTACCCCGGCCATAATGGGATGATCCGGCATGTACACTGTTCCCATGGTAGAAGGAACCCAGAAGTCCTGTGTGGCGGTAGTAAACGGAGCATACTGCTGGGTAATGTAGCGGCCACCCATACCCCAATCGTCAAAGCTGTGGGTGTACAGGTTGTCAATTACCTTACCACCAGCATCGATATAGTCTGCCAGCACATCGCCAATGAGCGTGGAGGAGCCGCCCGGGGATTCCCATTTATAATCGTTGTACACATAAACTACCGGGTAGGGAAGCAGGTCGTTCACGGTGATGGAGCCCAGATTGGATTGTGGGAAAACGGTGACGTTGATGTCTCCAAATGCATTCAGGGCGTTTACAATGAGCGTGGGATCCGGATCGGGCGTAATCAACAGCACGTCAACCGGGTTGCGGAAAGGAGATTGCAAACCAGCCGACATGGTGTGATGATAACCCGAATGGGCAGAATGAGCATTGCCCTGGGGAGATTGCTTGGCATCTTTACTGGCAACACCACCTTGAGTGGCCGGTAAATTAATTTCCACAGTCCCGTTTGCTTTGCTGTTTTGCAGAGAGGCGCTCCATTCCAGATTGCTGGCACCTATGTTCGAAATGGAAATGGGCACATCCAGAGAGTCGCCTTCGTTCAGCATTTCGTTAATCACTA
>JALWDQ010000791.1:0-2634 GCA_027039625.1 Calditrichia bacterium
GTGTTGCGCATGTTTCATATTCGCTCCGAAGAAGTTCGCCATTTTTTCTCCCGAAAAGATGTGGAAATTTTAATTCGCGAAAGCGAGAAAAAAGTAAACGTTCCTCAGGAAGAAGGGGAGATACTGCGCCGCATTTTACAGTTACGCCACGTCAAAATTCGAGATGTGATGGTACCCCGAACAGAAATTGTTGCTATTTCCGAGAATGCTTCCCTGAAGGAACTGGTGAAATTAATGGAAGATTCGGGATTTACGCGAATTCCGGTGTATCGAAAGAATCTGGATGACATCATTGGGGTGGTTTTTTTGAAAGATTTATTTAAAAATCCGGAATCGCTCAAATCCATTATTCGGGAAGTAATGTTTGTGCCAGAAACAAAAAATTGTTCCGATTTATTGCGTGAATTTCGGGAGCACAACATGTCTCTTGCTATTGTGGTGGATGAATATGGCGGTACTGCCGGACTGGTTACTATTGAAGATTTGATTGAGGAGTTGGTGGGCGAAATTGAAGATGAGTTCGACGAAACGGAGATTCAGATTCGCAAAATCGACGATTACACCTACCGGGTAAATGCCCGCATTGAGCTGGACGAACTCTGCCGGGCGCTGAACATCGAATTGCCGTCCGGGGACTATGAAACCCTGGCCGGTTTTATTTTCAGCCAGTTGGGGCACATTCCCCGTAAAGATGAAAGTTTTGAATACAACGGCATTCGCTTTACCGTTACCAAGTCCACCCGCCGTAAGCTGGAATGGGTGAAAATGGAACTTCCTCATTCGTAAAAAAATCTGCACACGGAACTGAGAAAAGATATGAAAAACATTCATAAAGTATTACACCCTTTGTTTTCATAGAAAATAATATAAATTTGCCTCCTTGCGCGATTTTAGAAGTAAATCCCACCCGGTATCTAAAAACATCCCGGCATGCTCGAGATTTTAACTTGAAAATCTCCAGGGAATGTCTGCGATAGGGAGAGAAGAGGAAGATTGTTGTGAGATAAACAATCTTTATCTGCCAGCTCGAAAATTTATTTTTTTTGCCGTACCTGCCATAAAGAAGATTGTATTAAATTGTTCCTTTAAACAATCATCAGGGAATGGAGAAAAATCTAAACCAAATGTGTTCTCCACTTCCTGTCATCCTATTTTTGAAGTATTAGTAAGGGAAAGTAAATTGTCTTTAAACGACTGTTTCGATATACGAAAAAAAATTATAATCTGTGGCTTTTTACGGAAATACCCATCAAATTACTGAATATGACAAGATAGAGGAGACACATGATGAAATATCGCATCGAAACGGATATTGTGCACGGAGTTCATCAGTCCGATCCACGCACGGGCGCGCTTTCCATGCCCATTTATCAGACTTCCACCTTTGTTTTTGAAAATGCGGAGCAGGGAGCTCGCCGCTTTAAAGGGGAGGAGGAAGGTTACATTTACACCCGTTTGGGAAATCCCAACAACGATGCCCTGGCACAAAAAATTGCTGTACTGGAAGGGTACGAAGCGGGATTAACCACCGGATCGGGAATGGCAGCAGTAGCGAATGTTATTCTGGCGCTGGCACAGGCGGGTGATCACATCATTGTGGATGAAACGGTTTATGGAGGAACACATTATCTGGTAGAAGATGATATTCGGCGCATTGGCATCGAAGTCACCCGGGTGGATGCCGCCTATCCCGAGCAGGTAAAAGAGGCACTAAAACCCAACACTAAATTGGTACTAATCGAAACTCCCGCCAATCCCACCCTGAAGTTAATCGACATTGAAGCGGTTTGCCAGATTGCCCATGCAGCCGATGTACCGGTGTGTGTGGATAACACGTTTCTAACTCCCTATTTGCAACGACCCAAAGATTTTGGAGCCGATATCGTTCTCCATTCAGCAACCAAATACATCAGCGGACATGGCGATGTGGTTGCGGGAATTATTGTGGGAAGTAAGGATTTCATTAAAAAAGCATACAAAGTATCCACCCATTATGGCTGGACCATGTCGCCCTTTAATGCCTGGCTGCTGCTGCGGGGATTAAAAACGCTGGCGGTACGGATGGATCGCCATGTGGAGAATGCATTGAAAATTGCCCGCTGGCTGGAAGCACATCCGGCTGTGGAACGGGTGTATTATCCCTTTCTGGAATCGCATCCTCAATATGAGCTGGCAAAAAAGCAGCAAAAGGGTGGAGGTGGAATTGTGTCTTTTGAATTGAAAGGCGGTTACGAAGCGGGAAAGAAGCTGATGGATAGCGTGAAATTGTGCACTCTAGCCGTCAGCCTGGGCGATTGCGATACCCTGATTCAACATCCGGCTTCCATGACCCACGCCGGAATGGACGAAGCCGCTTTAAAAGAAGCCCACATTACTCCGGGATTAGTCCGGCTTTCGGTAGGTATCGAAAATGCCGATGATTTGATTGCCGATCTGGAGCAGGCGCTGAAGTAACCGGTTTGCAACTGCAATTGGAGAAATCATAGAGGATGCGGATGGGAGCGGAAATGAATAAGGCATAGGGCATAAAGCATAGGGGAAGAAGGTAAATAGGGTAAATAGGGTAAATAGGGTAAATAGGGTAAATAGGGTAAATAGGGGAAATAGGGGAAATAGGGGAAATAGGGGATATAG
>JALWDQ010000792.1:0-8133 GCA_027039625.1 Calditrichia bacterium
GTTGTCAGGATCGTTCTTCCTCATCATATTCCGGATACTGAGGTGGCGATTTGCCTACGATTTTAACAACGCGCGGAAAACCCCGGGTTATTTTTGTGTCGATTATTTTAATAAACGTAATTTCGTGCTCTGAAGGTGAAGCAGGTGGCAGGCACTATTTCCCCGGCTTTTTGCCTTCTTTCTGCAGTTGAGCAATGTATTCTTCAAAAGAATCGAAAATTTTGTGCCACACCCGCACATCGCGTTTTTCGGCCTGTGCCCGCCCCATTAGTCGGCTAAACCGTACCTGAAAATTTTCCCAGCTATCGATGGGCTGAAAGTTCACCAGTTCCAGGCTGCGGCGCATGTGCCGGTAAAGAGCTTCCAGCTCGCCGTGACTGGCCAGCTTCCACTGGTAGGTTTTGATGTCCTCGTAAGAAGCCTGGTAAAACTCGTAACTGTACACCATCACTGCCTGAGCCAGATTAAGCGAGGGATGGCGGGTGTGTGCAGGAATGGTGGAGATGGCATCGCAATGGGCTAGCTCTTCGTTGGTCAATCCCGTTTTCTCACGCCCGAAGACAATCGCAATGGGATAATCCTGAGTGATGGGAATGATTTTTCGTGCCAGCTCTTTGGGGGTGTAATAGGGTAGATGAAAACCCCGTTCCCGCTGGGTGGTACCCACCACAAAGTAAGTGTTTTTGACGGCTTCTTGCAGGGAGGAAAAAATTTGCGCGTTTTCCAGAATATCCAGTGAGGCATGGGCCATCCAGCGTGCTTCTTCGCTCAGGTGGTCTACAGGATTCACCAGCAGGAGATGGCGGAACCCCATGGTTTTAATCGCGCGGGCGGCAGCTCCGATATTTCCCGGAGTGTGAGGTTCCACCAGCACAAAATACACATTGTCCCGGCGGATGCGCATTGTCTCTTTTGCCCGGGGAGAGTCCTGAGATTTAGCCATCGGTTGCGCCGGATTTGGTGAGCATCACGTTTATCTGCTCTACTAATTTCTCCAGCGGAACCGCAATTTGCTCGCCTCGCTGCATATCTTTGATGTTCACCTGCTGCGCTTCCTGTTCGTCCGGTCCGGCAATAACCACCAGCGGAATTCCTTTATCGTTAGCCAAACCAAACTGCCCGCGCAACTTCGCTTTTCCCGTGTACAAATCGGTACGAATTCCCGCCTGGCGTAACCGGTTGGCAATCCGGATGGAGTAGGGGAGGGTTTCGGCATCGAATACCGTGACCAGCACCTGTACCGGGGTACGCAGATCGGGCGGAAACATGTTCAATTCATCCATTACCGTGATGATGCGTTCCAGGCCAATGCTGCTGCCAGTGGCGGGGTGCTCCTGACCCGAAAACAATCCAATCAGTTTGTCATAGCGGCCTCCGCCGGTAATGCTTCCGATGCGTGGCTCTTCCACCACCGTTTCGAAAATGGGGCCGGTGTAGTAATCCAATCCCCGCGCCAGATACAGGTCGAACATGAGAAATTCATCGGGAATTTCGTAAAGTTCCAGAAAACGGAACAGTTCCTGAATCTCCTGCACCCCTGCGCTGCCTGTGGCACTGCTTTGCAACAGTCGAGCGGTTTGTTCCAGCTTTTCGGTGTTGCTTCCCGAGATGTTTAAAATATCCAGAATGCGTTCCGTTCCTTCCGGCGAAATGCCCCGTTTAAGCAATTCCTGACGCACTCCTTCCAGACCAATTTTATCCAGCTTATCGATGGCGCGGCTCACCTCCACGTCGGCTTCATTACCGGCACCGGAGATTTCGGTGATTCCACTTAAAATTTTGCGGCTGTTAATACGAATCTTAAATTTACGGAATTGCAGCTTTTGCAGCACGTGGTAAATCACGGCAATAATTTCGGCATCGGCCAGCACGGAGGGACTGCCCACAATATCCACATCGCACTGGTAGAATTCGCGGAAGCGCCCTTTCTGCGGTTTGTCCGCCCGCCACACCGGCTGAATCTGGTAACGTTTGAACGGTTTGGGAATATTGGGATACATGGCTACCACCCGCGAGAGCGGAACGGTGAGGTCGTACCGTAATCCCACTTCCCGCTGGCCGCGGTCGATAAAGCGGTAGGTCAGGCGATCCCCTTCTTCTCCGTATTTTCCGGAGAGGGTTTCCCAGAGTTCGATGGTGGGCGTTTCCAGCGGCTCGAATCCGAATTCCTCAAAAATTTCTTTAATGATGTTAATGACGTAGTTGCGTTTTATCATCTGTTCCGGTAAAAAATCCCGGGTTCCTTTGTAGATGCGCGGCTTGATTTTCGGTTTCAATCTTCACCCTTTCTTTAATTATTAATCGAAGCACCTTCGTTAATCCAGGTTCGGATGGCTTTAATCTTTTCCATGGGGAGCTGCATACGGTTCAGCGGCATGCGCGGCGTTCCTCCATAAGGCGCGATAAGAACCAGGTAAAGCGGACTGTGGTCGGCATCGTTGGGGAACACGGTAAGTCCGTGCCGCTGCCCAATAAAATTAGGCGTGGTGGTCTCCAGATCCAGCCCCGATGCAGGATTACCGGTTTGATGGCAATCGCTCACAGCACAATCCCGTAAAAAAATTGGGTAAATGTGATTGGTGAAACTCAAATTCGAATCAGGATAATTAAATTCATCATTATTCGGTTTGGTCGAATCGTTTTTGCAGGTTAATAGCGCAAACGTAGCCGAAAGGATGAATAAAAATACTATAATGATTCCCGCTGCTTTTCCGATAATACGTCTCATGCGATTCCTTTTTGTTAAACTATATTATTGTCAAAATTTAGCAAAAGATGTTTTATATTTAAAGTAAATTCTAACATAATGGATTAAGATCCCGATATGAACGATTTTGACCATTTATCCAGGAAGTACAAAGTTTTAGTTGTGGATGATGATCCTTCCATTCACAAACTGGTAGAATTTCAGTTTAAGCGCCGAAATTTTTTAGTATTAAAATGTCTGGATAGTGAAAAAGTTCTGGACATCATTCAGAAGGAACGCCCTGATATTGTGCTAATGGATTTGATGATGCCCAATCTGGATGGTATCAGTGCTACCAAACGTATTCGGAATCAGGAGTTGGATTATTACCTGCCCATTATTATGGTTACTGCACGGAAGGATGTGCGGGATGTAGTGGCAGCCATGGAAGCGGGTGCCGACGATTACATTACCAAGCCGTTTCAGTTCGAGGAATTACACACTCGAATTCGCAGCATGTTGCGCCTGAAGAATCTGCAGGATACTTTATTGCATCGCAACAGGGAACTTGACGAAGCCAACCAGCAGATTCTGCGCCTAAATAAAGTGCTTGCCGAAACCAACAAACAGCTCCAGAAAAAAATTTACGACTTGCACAACCTGTTCGAAATCAGCTTTAAAGTGATGAGCGAAACGGATCTGGAGCGTCTGGTCAATCAGGCTTTGCTCCACGCACTGGGTGTGTTTACGGCGAAAAGCGCTTTACTTTTTCTTCAAAGTGAAGAAAATAAAGAGATGTTCGAGGTTAAATCTGCGAAAGGGATTTTGAAAGATAAAATTGAGGATTTGCAGCTTTCGCGCCACGATAAATTTGTACATTACCTGGAATTAATAAAGAAGCCGTTTCAGATCAGTGATGTGGTACGGGAGTTTCAGGAGATTATTCCTTTATTGAATGATCTGGAGGTAAAGGTGGTAGCTCCGTTATTCCAGAACGAAAACATCATCGGAGCCCTCTGCCTGGGACCCAACGTGCGGGGAGAGGAATATTCTCCGGATGTACTGGAGCTGCTGGGAATTGTAGGAAATATGCTCTCGGTAGCCATTCACAATGCGCAGAATTTCGAGAAAATCAAAGCGCTTTCTTATACCGATGGGATGACCGGGTTGCACAACTACCGTTTTTTTACACTGCGTTTACGGGAAGAAATTGCCCGGGCGCGGCGGAACCACATGCCGGTGTCCCTGCTCATCATGGATGTGGATTTTTTCAAAAATTACAACGACACATTGGGGCATCCCGCAGGGGATGAAGTGTTGCGGCAATTGAGCGCTATTCTGAAGCACACCGTGCGGGATAACGACATTGTGGCCCGTTATGGGGGCGAGGAATTCGCCATCATTCTCCCCTCCACCGGGAAAAAGGGTGCCGCCGCCCTGGCAGAACGAATTCGGAAGAAAGTGGAAAAGCATAAGTTTCCCAATGAAGAAGTGCAACCCCATGGAACATTAACTATTAGTATTGGTGGTGCAACTTACCCGGACGATGCGGTGATTATGGAGGATTTGATTGTGGCAGCAGATCGGGCGCTCTACAGCGCCAAGGCGCAGGGACGCAATCGTGTGGTTTTTTTTCATGAGATTGGGGACAAATGAGAATCGGAATTGCCTGCTACCCAACCTATGGCGGGAGTGGAGTGGTAGCCACGGAATTAGGGAAAAATCTGGCTCGCCTGGGACACGAAGTCCATTTCATTACCTACGCAATGCCCTACCGATTGAACCGATATCTGGACCGCATTTTCTACCACGAAGTGAAAATTATGAATTATCCTCTGTTTGAGTATCCGCCCTATTCTCTGGCGCTGGCCAGTACCATGGCAGAGGTAGCGCGTTACCAGAAACTGGATATAATCCACGCCCATTATGCGCTGCCCCACGCCATTTCTGCCTATCTGGCGCGGGAAATGGTGCGGGATATTCATCCCCTGCGCATTGTAACCACCCTGCATGGAACGGACATTACCCTGGTGGGCAAGGATCCTTCTTTCCTGGAAGTAACCCGATTCGGTATTTTACGGAGTGATGCCGTTACGGCCGTCTCGAATTATCTTCGGAAGAAAACCCTGGAAAATTTCCGCCTGGATACCGAGATCCGAGTTATTTACAATTTTGTGGAAGAACATCCCGACCAGCGGGAAGTGTGCCGGGGGGTACAGCAACGGATTGCCCCGAACGGAGAGAAAATTATTTCCCACCTCTCCAATTTCCGTTCCGTGAAGCGGGTTCGGGATGTGATTGAGGTGGCTTATCGGGTGATGAAAAAAATTCCGGTGAAGGTGTTAATGATTGGAGACGGCCCGGAGCGTTCGCTGGCTGAAGCTCGAGCCCGGGAGCTGGGGATTGCCGAGCATGTCCATTTTCTGGGGAAGCAGGAGCGCATCTTTTTACTTCTGGCAACTTCCCATGTTTTTCTGATGCCCAGCGAGCAGGAAAGTTTTGGTCTGGCAGCGCTGGAAGCCATGGCCTGTGGCGTCCCCTGCGTAACCAGCGATGCAGGGGGGCTGAAAGAATTGGTTCAACCGGGGGTGTCGGGGTATTATGCGCCCGTCGGCGATCTGGATACCATGGCAGAGCATGTTCTGCACATTTTGAGCGATGAGTCCGCTTACCAGAAACTGGCACGCGATACCCGCACCTATGCTTTCGAGCGCTTCCATGTGGATAAAATTATTCCCCAATACCTCGAACTTTATCAGGAAGTCCTTTCCCGTCCTGCCTGAGGGACGTATTTCACTACTTTTTGTTCCTGGGCATCCGTTTCACAGATTTGAATTTTAGGAGAGATTTGTTAAATTCCCGCATAAATGGAATCACGGAAGGCTTATGAAGAACTCGGAAGACATTCGTATTATTTCAGCCTCACTGAAGCTGGGTGAAGGGAAAGAACGGAAAAAAATTGTCCGCATTACCCGGCTGGTCGATAACCAGGCGAACGTCCGGTTGCTGGATGTTCGGTTTCGGGAAGAAGAAAACTACACTGTGATTAAAATAGCGGGATTTCCGAACGAGCTTTTTTCGCTCCTGATGGAAATGGCAGAGCAGGTTTACACTTCATTTAATTTCCGGAATTATCAAAGTAATGCCCGGGTTGTGGGGTTATTTTCTCATCTTACCATCAGTCCGGTACGGAACATCACTTTACCGGAATGCGAGCAAATGGCTGGAGATTTTGCGAGGGAATTTTCTCAGCAATTTCAGTTACCGGTTATTTTTGTGGGGAATGAGTGGGATGAGGAAAAAGCAGGGCAAATATTCCGCAGCGACCAGAAATTTATTCGTAATGCATTAGAAAAGGGAGAAGTCACTCCGGTATTGGAAGATATTCCCTGGTCTGCCGAAAAAGGCGCTATGCTGATTAGGGTTCGCAAGTACATTGTGTATCTTGCAATTGTACTGAATCATGCCCGGCTGGAAATTGCCCAGAACCTGGCGGATGATTTGAGTTTTCGCGGGAGGGTTTTACTGGACAAAAATGGTAATCCGCGGAAAGATAAAGATGGGCGTGTGATGCGTGCCCGGGGTCGTTTTAAAACTGTGGATGCCACCGCTTATAGTTTTGGTTCCGGCGAACAGGCTCAGGTCATTTTTAGCCTGAAGGATTACGAAAATCCCACTATTCTGAAACTTTTCAACACTGCACTGGAACTGTGCCAGGAAGAGCTAATCGAAATTGTGGGAACCCGTTTCCTTTTGCCAATCCCCCTCCAGGTAATCCAGGTGGCTATGAAAGAAATTAGCAAAATCCATCAAAAACAGTCCTTAAGCGATGTCCAGCAAATTCAATTTATCCGGGAATATATGAAACTGGATGAACTGGGGGAGTTCTTACCGGAGTATCACATCATCGATTATTATTTTTTACCGTATCCCGGTTAGAGTTCTGAAGGTGAATCATCCCGGGTGGTCTGGAAAATGAGTCAACCATTCAAGCAAATGGAGAATATTGCACTATAGCGTTTCCAGAAACTTTCCGGAGGGAATTTTAAAAAGATACTTTCCTCCAAAAAAAAGTTTGGAAATGAGATAAATATTTATTTTATTATCATTAAGAAAATATGTGACCCTGATATTTTTCGTATTTAATTCATATTATAAGGTTGAAGGTATTTGTGAGAAGGAGAAAAATATGCTGATGGAAATGACATTACGCGATATATTGAATGAGTTATCGTCGGAAAAACCGGTTCCGGGAGGTGGCACGGCATCGGCGTTGGCCGGAGCTTTTTCTGCGGCGATGGTTGATATGGTTTGTAATTTGACCATTGGGAAAAAACGGTACGTAAAATATGATGATGAAATGAAAAAGGTTCGGGAGAAAGCCACTAAATTACGCGAAGAATTTCTGCTGCTAGCGGAAAAGGATGCCGAAGTATTTGCCGAAGTGATGAAAGCATATCAGATGCCCCGAGAAACTGAAGAGGAAAAACAGGTTCGTAAAGCAGCGGTTCAGGAAGCAACCAAACGGGCTGCTCTGGTACCGATGGACGTTTTGCGACGGTGTGCCATGCTCACCGAATTAAGTCTGAAAATTGCTCTTCATGGTAATGTGAATTCCATTAGTGATTCGGGAGTGGCGGCAGTTTTAGCCCACGCAGCCGCTCGCGGTGCTTCGCTCAACATCCTCATTAATCTTTCCACCATTACCGACGAGGATTTCGTGGGGAAGTTAAAAGCCGAACAACAAAAAGTCCTCAAAACGGTGGAAGATCAGACCAACGAAACTTTGCAGGTCGTGCAAAGTAAACTTTAGAGAAAATTAATGGAATTGACCTGGCTCAATGAAAAATATTAAAATCAATTTAATATTAGTTTGATTTGAAAAATGGAATTGCCCTTATCGAATCCTCTGAATAAATTAAAAGAGGAAAAACAATTAAAAATAGAGGGAATATGATTTCCGAAGAAACCGTGATTCAGTTGTTGAACGAGATTCGTCCCGGCATCCAGATGGATGGGGGTGATATTGAATTTGTGGAGTTACGGGGGAATGTAGTGTATTTGCGTATGTTAGGTGCCTGTGGAGGTTGTCCCATGGCACAATTGACTTTAAAAGAAGGTATCGAAAGATACCTCCGCCAGAAACTTCCCGAAATTGTATCTGTCGAAGCTGTTTAATTTAGAGGGAAGGGTATTTATGATTGAAGTAAAAATTAATGGTTTGTTTTTAACCCAATCACAGGCAAGTGGTGTTATTTTAAAAGAGCTTTATGGAGACCGCACATTACCCATCATTATTGGTGAATACGAGGCTCAATCTATTGCGCTGGGACTGGAGAATATTAAACCTCCCCGTCCCATTACACACGATTTAACTCTGAGCATTCTGGAAACGCTTGGTGCCCGAATAGAGCGCGTTGTGGTAACTGAGTTGAAGAACAACACCT
>JALWDQ010000793.1:0-8120 GCA_027039625.1 Calditrichia bacterium
GAAAAACAAAAACCAGTATAGAAAATTATTGGGTTTGATATGACTTGCCGAGGTATTAAGTGCTCGTGTGCCCGAATCCAGACCAAAAGACTTGCAAAAATGAAAAAAATCTTTTAATTTAGTTTTCAGTATTAGTTTTCCTCCTCAGGTTTTGTTCTCACATATAATTTAACCTGAGGAGGTTTTTTATTGCAACTTTTTTAATTAGGCATCGGGAATTTCTGCCGGTCGGATTCTCAATTTAAAAACAACTTGAAATAGCATCCGGTACAGTATATATTTGCACGCTAAAATTGATTTTCTGGAGGAAATAACCGAATGTACACGATTCTGATTTTTCTGTTTGTGCTGGTAGCCATTTTAATGACCATTACGATTCTGATGCAGTCTTCCAAAGGTGGCGGGTTAGCGGCTTCGTTTGGTGGATTGGGAAGTAGCGGCGTTTTAGGTCCCCGCAGCGCGGCATCGTTTTTACAAAAAGCGACCACAATTCTGGCAACTTTATATTTGCTTTTGTGTTTAATTATTGGCTGGGTAGGACGCCCGTCGGAAGGTGCCCGGCAAAGCGTGATTCAACGGGAGATGCAGAAAGAGCAACAGCAGCAACAGGCGGCACCGCTTCCGGTGGCACCGATGAATCCCCAGCAAACGCAACCGACGCAAACACCGCAAAAATAAACAGATGCTGGCGTGGTGGAATCGGCAGACACGCTGTCTTGAGGGGGCAGTGGGCGAGACGCCCGTGCGGGTTCAAATCCCGCCGCCAGCACAATAACAAAAATTCTTTACCCTGCACATAGTCCCGGTGAAAACTCCGGGACATTTTTTATGCATCATTGCGCTTCCGGAAAATAAAAACCGGTTTTTTGCCGTAAATCAATTCTGCTTCGAAACACCCAAGTTATTTTTTTATTGGGATTTAGTCCTATCCGGTATTAAATTTTCTCTGGTAGGTAACACGGGGGATATTTTGTTAGAGACAAACACCAAAATTCAGTATCTGTTTAAACTTCTGGATGACGAAAGTCCGGAAATTCAAAAAATTTTACGCAGTTCTTTTCTTAAGAACGCCCAGGAATTAATTCTTAAGAAGAGCTTCTATTTATTGCAGGTTCCCAGAGAACAGCGTACGCTATTGAAGAAAAAGTACAAGGATTTGCATTTCGAACTGGTACAGGCGGCCTTTCAGCAAATGCTGGAACATCACCTGGAGGACATCGATCTGGAAAAGGCGGTAATGATTCTGGCCTACTGGAACAATCCGGAGGTGGACATTCCCGCCATTCAGCATCGGCTGGATCGAATGGCCGAGGAGATTCACGCTCATATGCCTTTTGCCGGGCATCCGCTGGCATTTCTGGATCACATCAATTATTATCTGTTTAAAAAATATCGTTTTCGGGGGAACAGTCGGGATTACTACAATCCCGATAACAACTTTATCGATCGGGTGCTGGAAACGAAAAAGGGGATTCCCATATCCCTCTCTATTCTCTATATCCTGATTGCCCGCAGAATGGGAATTCCCATTCTGGGAGTCCCCATGCCAGCTCATTTTATCGTTAAGTTCGATAACGGTACCGACGAGGTGTTCTGCGATCCGTTTTACGGGGGAAAGATTTACACCCGCAAAGAGTGCCTGGCCTATTTGAATAGCGCCAATGTCATCAATCCCGTAGCCATTCTGCGGGGCACCACAGATTTTCAAATCGTTTTGCGATTGATGCGTAACATTAAACTGGTTTATTCATCGTATAAGGAAGATCGGAACAAAGTTGAAGAAATGGAAACGTTGTTGCAACAATTAAGGCAATTTTATTTATGAATGGAGATATGAGCCCCCGCAAATATTTTACCCTTCACGAAGCACAATTAACCCTGCAAAAAAATCGAGTTATTATTGAAGAAATGGCCAGTCTGGCCACATATTTATTCCAGATGGGGTACAATTTGTACGATTTGCCCTATTTTGGTGGAACCGGTGAGGTGCAGCGCTCGGGAAGTACCCGGGAAGCCCGGAGGGTGGTGGAACTGCTCGAAATGTTGAAGAACGAAGGATTGGTAGTAACCAATATCGAAGAAGGCTTTGTGGATTTCCCCACCGTGCGCGATAACGGGGAAGAAGCCTATTTTTGTTATCGGCTGGGTGAAGAAGAAATCCGTTTCTGGCATGGAGCCGGGCTTGGGTGTGCTCATCGTACCGATCTGGAGAGTTTTTAATTAAAAGAGACCTTCCAGTGAAAATGAATCAGCATTACAGCCGAAGAAGTTTGTGGAAAAAGTAAAAAGAGGATGAACCATGGCAAATACAACATACGATTATAATCTGGTAGTTATTGGTAGTGGGCCGGGCGGATATGTTGCGGCGATTCGAGCGGCGCAGAAGGGATTGAAAACTGCAGTGGTGGAAGCACGAGAATTGGGGGGCGTGTGTCTGAACTGGGGGTGCATTCCCACCAAAGCGTTGCTTCGCAGTGCTGAAGTCTGGAATCAGGTAAAGCGAGCAAAGGAGTTCGGGCTGAACATCTCCCAGGCCGATTTTAATTTTCCTGCCATCATTAAACGGAGCCGGGACGTAGCAGATATCAACTCCCGGGGTGTGGCGTATCTTTTCAAAAAAAATAAAATTGAACACATCCAGGGGTGGGGACGCATTGGGGGAGAGCATCTGGTTGCCGTAACGGATGATGATGGCAAGGTGTTGCGCACCATCCGTGCGGAGTACATCATCATTGCCACGGGTGGGCGTGCCCGCAGCTTTCCGGGAGTGGAATTCGACGGGAAACAGATTATTTCCAGCAGAGAGGCAATGCTGTTGCAGGAACCGCCGAAGCGTCTGGCCATTATTGGTGCAGGTGCAATCGGTGTGGAATTCGCCTATTTTTACAATTCCTTCGGGAGCCAGGTTCAATTAATCGAAATGATGCCCCATATTTTACCACTGGAGGATGCCGAAATTGCTTCCCAGTTGGAACGGGCATTTAAAAAGCAGGGGATTCAGCTTTACACGGGGGCCCGGGTGGAGCAAATCCAGCGCTCTTCCGGTGGGGTTCAAATCAAGCTTAATCGTAAAGGGAAAGATGTGGAGCTGGAAGCCGATGTGGCGCTAATTGCCATTGGTGTGGTCGGAAATGTGGAAAATGTGGGGCTGGAGCAGCTGGATATTGAGGTGGAAAAAAATACTATCCGGGTGGATGAATTTTATCGTACCTCGGTTCCTTACGTGTATGCCATCGGGGATGTGATTGGGGCTCCGTACCTGGCGCATGTTGCCTCGCACGAAGGGATTATTGCCGTGGATCATCTGCGGGGGGCCAATCCCAGACCGCTGGATTACGGAAATATTCCCGGTTGCACTTATTGCCAGCCACAGGTGGCCAGCATAGGACTTACCGAAGAGCAGGCCAAAGAGAAGGGATTGGAGATTAAAGTGGGGCGTTTCCCGTTCCGTGCCAGTGGTAAAGCCCGTGCCATTGGAGAGGTGGAAGGCATGGTGAAATTGGTGTTCGACGCCCGATACGGTGAATTGCTGGGTGCCCATATCATTGGCCCGGAAGCAACCGAGCTTATTGCGGAACTGGGAATTGCACGAACCCTGGAGACTACTTTCCACGAACTTCAGCACACGGTTCATGCCCATCCCACGCTCAGCGAAGCAATTATGGAAGCAGCAGGCGATGCGCTGGGAGAGGCGATTCATATTTAACGGAGCTGCCGGGAATATGGGGTTACCCTGAACCATGTTCAAAAATTCTGATGTTTGAGAATAATAAGATGTTCTCTGGCGGAGGGAGCTTACACCCCATTTTCCAGCACGGGCTGATTGGTATAGAAACGCGAAATTTTCTGGATGAGGTCTTTAAGTTCGTACGGTTTGGGTAACACATCGTCCACGTAGGGATGATGTTTCAATTCCTCCCGTGCCTGTTCACCCCATCCGGTCACCAGGATTACCCGGGAATCAGGAAGTTTCTTTTTAATCAGGCGGGCTAACTCCCAACCGGACATTTCCGGCATCCCCAGGTCGGTAAGAATCACATCAAATTTATGTGCCTCAATTTTCGCCAATGCGTCATGACCGTTAGGTGCGATTTCTACGGTTTTAAACTTCAACCGTAAAATTTCGGCCATGGTTTCCAGCAATTCCGGTTCATCGTCCACAATTAATAGATGAACCTCTCCAATTTTCTCCTGACTAAAGCTTTCGCGTCCCCGTTTTTTCTTAACCTGCTCGCTGGTGAGGGGCAGGATGATGGTGAAGGTAGTCCCCACACCCACTTCGCTCTCTACATTAATATTGCCTCCGTGGGAGGAAATGGTGCGGTAAGCAATGCTTAGGCCCAATCCCGTACCTTTGTCTCCTTTGGTGGTAAAGAAGGGATTGAATATTTTCTGGCGCACTTCTTCCGGCATTCCAATACCGGTATCTTTAAAGATTACCTGAGCCTGATTATCTTCGGTCTTGCGGGTGGAGATGTAAATTTCCCCGCCGTTGGGTAAGGCATCATAAGCGTTAAGCAAAAGATTGGTAAACACTTCCTTAAGTTCGACGGGATTCCCTTTCACAACGAGGTTGTCCTGAAAATCGGTGCGTAACTGTACCGGGAACCCTTTGAGCTGGGTGCTAATTTTAAGCTTGTTGGCGGTTAGAATGATGCTTTCTTTAATGAGTTCGTTTAAATCCAGAGGCTCGTAGTTTTTAGCGCGCCGCTCCCGGGTAACCTCCTGCATGCGTTTTACAATTTGTCCCCCGTCGATGGCGGCTTTTTCGATGACTTTCAGTTCGTTCTGAATCTGTGGATTTTCGGTTTTTAACAATAGCAACTGGGTACGTCCCAGAATCGTTGCCAGCAGATTGTTGAAATCGTGGGCTACTCCGGCAGCCATCTCGCCAATGGCACGGATGCGCTCGGTTTGCAACAACTGCCGCTGAAGCTCCACTCGCTCGGTAATTTCATTCCCGTAAAGATAATAATAATCCTCCGAGGAGGGACGGTAGATTAGATAGTGAAACACCCGATTCTGAAATTCCTTCTCCAGTTCCAGATACAGCTCCTTCTTGTCCCGGTATTTTTTCAGGAATTCGCTTAAATGATCCGGCAAAATGAACTGAATATCTTTTTCAGATAAATTAAAACTATTCAGTACTTTGCGAGTGCTGGGATTGATGTAGATAACCTCGCCGTTCCGATTTAAGCTAATCACCAGATTGGGATTGGTCTCGGGAAATTTGGACAAGAATCGTATTTTTTCTTCCTGGCTGCGCTTCTCGGTAATATCATAAATCAAAAAGACTCCGCCTCTGAACCGCTTCTGGTTATCCAGTATGGGATAAAAGGTGCGAATTAAAGTCCTCTGGGTTCTCGGATCGGTGTATTCCTTTTCGTAAAAATCGTTTTTGATATTGGGGGACAACCTCATGCAACATTGTGATGAGTCGGAAAAGGGGCAAAATGTTTCGCCGCATGTTTTCCCCAGGAAGTTATCGGCGTAGATGCCATAGATAGTGGAAAATGCTTTATTGGTTTGCACAAAGCGAAATTTCTCATCCACAATGGCCAGACCAATTTCCACTGTGTTGAAGGTGGTCTCCCAGCGTTGCTCGGTGGTTTTAATCCGGTCGAATAATTGAATCTGATCAATGGCCAGAATCATTTGCTTCAAAATGTCCTGAAGCAGGGCGGACACGATTTTCAAATTATTCTGGTTTAAAATGCGCAAATTGACCGATAGGATGGCGTAGTATCCCTGGGTAGCGGGATGGTAAAGGAACAACCCGGAGTGATAGTGATCCTGGATTTCCAGATTGGGGATGTCCAGTAAAGGTGGTGTCAGCACATCCCAGAAGTGGGAATTCCCCGGTAATTTCTTAGCAGGAAATTCCAGGGCGCTGGGTAAAATGCTTTTTTGTAAAGAACCGGCAATTTTTCTCCAGGAAACACCATCCTCAGAATAGTAAATAGCATTATCTTCGCTCACCAGCAGCTCCGAAATTCCTTCCAGAGTGTTCTGGTAAATTAAAGGAATTCCGTTCAGATTCTGGGGGACGTTAAAAATGGAATTGACAATGAACAGTTTTTTATTTTGCAGTTCAATTAATTTGAAATAAAAACTGTTTTTCAGGGAAATGGCCAGATGGCTGGCTATTTGCTGGAGGAATTCCAGATCGTTCTTACGCAGGAAGTTTTGTTCTTCGTGGCCGATTTGTAATACACCCAGCAATTCTTTTTCGGAATGAATTGGTAAAAAGGTAACCTGTCCCAGGGAAACGTTCCCGTGCATTTGTCGGAGGGTTGTGGCCGTTTCTTCGGGAAGAGCAGCCAGATTTTCCACCGTGGGTTCCATCGTTTCGCTTAACCGATGGTATCTTTCGATGCGGGAAAGATCCACAATTTCGTTCCTGGGGAAGTCCTCTGTTTCCCCGTAAAAACGGTAGAATAGGTTGAATTGCAATTTTTCCTGATGGTAGGGGAGCAGAAATACCAGACTGTTAAAAGGAAGCACGTCTTTTAATTCGGTCGTAAAACGGTTGAAGATGGAGCGAATATCCAGATTACTATTCAAAATCTGGGAAAAGTTCTCCAGAAATTTCAGGCGAGCGTTTTGCCAGGTAATCTGGACTTTCAGCAGTTCCTCTTTGGTGATATCCAGAATAGTCCAGAGCAGTTGACGTTCCGAAGCCGTTTCGATGGGAGTAATGTGAATCTGGTAGTACCGCTCGCCGCTGTTAGCCAGTTCGGTAAAGATTTTTTTGCTGAACATCTCTCCGGTGGAGAGCACGGATTTGGAAGCCAGATCCAGATGAAAACGTTCCAGCTGCGGCAGAATATCGAAGGTGGATTGGTTGATGGCCTGACTGGCCGGGATGTGTAATTCTTCTTCCAGGGACTGATTCCAGAATTTGATGCGCAGATGTTTGTCCGTTACAAAAACGAAATGCGGCAGGTTGTTGATGATGCGTTCTACAAACTGCTTCAGGTGCAAAATCTGAGCCTGGTGCGCCTTCTCCTGAGTAATATCCCGTTCCACACCTACGATGGCTACCGTATTTCCGTATTCATCTTTCACCGGCTGTGTGTGTAAATCCACCATGTATTCATGGCCGCTTTTGTGTAGATTAACCAATTCCCCGTGCCAGCCATCCTGAAGCGATTTCCGGATGATTTCTTTTTCCAGAGCACCATCCGATTGAGAATCCCGCAACACATGGAAAGGCTTGCCCAGTAACTGATGGCGATGGTAACCGCTCATTTTTTCGATCGCTTCATTCACATAAAGGATGTTTCCTTCTTCTTTGGGCTCCAGCAGGACGATGCCTTCTCCCACACTTTCCAGCGCCATACTCATCAGGTTGAGCATGCTTTTAGTTTCGTGGATGTAGGTGTTGTCCTGGATGTAAGCGATGTAAGTGGGAGGAAACTGGTTCAGGTTGGTGCGAGAAATTTTCAGCAATGCCTGGAAGCGGCGTCCTTTTTTGTTCTGGGCTTCAATCTCCAGGTCAATTTTGAAGCGAAGGTTGTTTTTTAATTGAGCCAGCGACTTTTTTAACAGAGTCTGGCTGGAAGCCGAAAACAGGAAGTGAAGCGGTTTCCCGATCACTTCCTGTTTATGATAACCGAATTGCGGCAGCAGAGTGGAATTGGTTTTCTCGATGATAAACTTATCATTTAAATGTAAAATATTGGCTTCGATTTTCTCGGATTCAAAAGAAGTAACCTGGTTCTGGCGGATGTTTAAATCCATACGCAGGTGGGAAAAATACGAACCTATTTTCAAAATAACTTCTTCCAACAACCTCTTGGCCAGTTCTACATCCAGATGTTCATTGCGCAGCGAGGTTTGTTTTTCATTAATGACATCTCGCAAAATGAATAATGTATTAATAAAATGTCGATAATCTGTGCAGTGGCGCTCGGCCATATCAATGATTTCTGGCAACAGATAGTAAATTTCTTTGGAGTCTGCAAACAGGGCTTGCAGCATTTTGGTAAACAAATTCCGCTGCTGAAAAAGGGGCAAAGAATCCTGGTAATTTGCTTCAATAATTCGTTTTTGCCATGAATTAAATATTTTTTCAATCATGTATGGTATTCCACTCTGCTAATCATTCAGAATTATCG
>JALWDQ010000794.1:0-2617 GCA_027039625.1 Calditrichia bacterium
CAATCTGATTCAAAATAATCCCACCCCCTTCAAAATGCCCCTGCAAATCCAATTAATCGGCTCCAATCTGGATACCCTCATCACCGTATGGGACAGCCTGACCACACAGCAGTTTCAGTTTACAACCGACCAAGCTCCCACCATGGTACTTATCGATCCCAACAACTGGGTTTTGAAACACCTGATCGAAGGGGATTTGCACACCATAAGCGGAATGGTTATCGATGCCGCCGATTCCTCCGGTTTAAGCGGTGCGGTAGTGTACTGGGAAGGGCCCTATGACCCCACCACCGGAATGCCCCTGAACAGCGGGATGGACACTACCGATGCTGCCGGGAATTTTCAGTTGCAAATGGTGAATGGCGACTATTTTCTCAGTGCTTTCTATCCCAATTACCTTTTCAGCGAAGGGACATTTCTCCATGTGGAAGCGGATACCAGCGGAATTATTATTGCCCTTACCCAGCCTCAGGTTGCCATTATCCCGGACTCTCTTTATATCCAGTTGCAGGATAATGAAATACTGGATACCACTCTGACCATCCAGAATGTCGGAAGTGGAACGCTGTACGCCCAGGCAGTGGAAGGAATCATTCCCTTCTCAAAATCCCCGGGCAATGCATTTTCGCCAATCTCTATTTTGCGAAAACAAATCTCGGTAAAAGAATTACTGCGCAAACATCCCCTTCCCCCTTCCCGGCAAAACGCCCCGGTGGATTCCCTATGGCAACATATTTATGAAGATCCGCAGGAAAATCCCAATAACGTTTTCGATAGCAAGGATATCTTCGTCCAGCAGAGCAGCAACATGATTTACTTCCGCTTTACTACTTATCAGACTCCTCCCACATTCAATCTCTACCGCATCAATCTGTTTCTGGATACGGACAACGATTCTACCACCGGCGCCTCGGTTGGGGGTAATCTGGGAGTGGATTATTTAATTGTGGTAGGGGATTTCGGATACGGGTATTACGGTTACATTCTGGAATGGGATGAAATCAGTCAGAATTTTGTGTTTCTGGGAATGGTGCAGGATTTTGCTGTTTCCTATCCCCTGCATGCCGTAACTTTTGGCGTTCCTTCCGGCGTACTGGGGAATCCCATGATTCTAAAAATGTTTGCCACCACATTTAATCCCATGGACATTATCGCCACCGTGGATTACTTACCGGCACGCAATCTGGGTTTTCTGGTAGCCAGCTTATTCGATGTGCCCTGGCTAAGCATCGACCCGTTGTTTGCTCTGGTGGGAACGGAACATGGAGACAGCCTTACACTGCACATTTCTCCCGGGCAATTGCCACCGGGTAGCTTCACTTCGGGAATTACCATTTACGCCACTTCGGTTTATGGAATGGAGCAGCGAATCATTCCGGTGGTTCTGGAACATGTGACCGGGATTTCCTCTTCTCCCGTTGCTGTACCGGGCAAATTTGTGCTTTTTCCCAATTATCCAAATCCGTTTAATCCTACAACTACTATCCGTTACGGATTGCCCCATGCGGCGCAGGTGCGGCTGGTCGTTTACAACATTCTGGGGCAGCGCGTCGCCACGCTGGTTAACCGCCGTCAGAAAGCCGGTTATCATTCGGTTGTTTTCGATGCCAGTGCGCTATCCAGCGGAATTTACTTCTACGAACTCCAGGCGGGTAGCTTCCGCCAGATTCGTAAAATGGTGTTAATGAAGTAAAAGGAAATTCCGGAGATTAAATCAGGAGAATCAAATTTTATCCAGGGTGAAAAATTAACACGTTCCAATTGAAATTTCTCAGGAAATGTGGGAACTGTTTTGTTCTTCCCCGCTTTCCCTTTTTCAGTACCCGACCTTAGACCTCCTCATTAGGCCATTCGGATTTCTCCGAATGGCTTTTTTTACGGCAGATTAAACAAATCAAAACAATGAATCGGCAAAAACGAGAAGGAGATGATTCGGGAAAAACAGCCAAAAAAACTCCCGGAATCTCAGAAATATCTCCCCGGGGAAATTCAGATTACCCATCGGGAGATTTTTTGAATTATTTTCGATACCATAACGGTGGTAACTGCATCAAATGAATAAAATGTTTTCGAGGGAATTTTCCCTGTTCCCTAAAAAAGATTCAACTTATTTTTGAAGAACAAATTTCTGGAGGGACCATAGAATGCCTATTTACGAATTTTATTGCCGGAATTGCCACACTATTTACAAATTTTTCTCCCGCACCGTGAACACCGAGAAAGTCCCGGCCTGTCCGAAGTGCGACAATCCCCGGCTGGAACGGCGGGTTTCCCTGTTTGCGATTCTCAGCGGTAAGCAGAAGGAGGAAGAGGAAATGGACGAGGCCATGTTGTCTAATATCGACGAGAGCAAACTGGAAAGAGCCATGGCCATGCTGGAAAGTAAAGCGGAGCAGATTAATGAGGATGATCCCCGCCAGGCAGCCCAATTGCTCAAAGAAATTTCTCATGCAGCAGGATTAAAATTAGGTCCTGCCATGGAAGAGGCATTGCACCGAATGGAACAGGGAGAAGATCCGGAAAAGATAGAAGAGGAACTGGGGGATTTACCGGAAAACGAGCTCTTTTCTCTGGAGTCCGGGGGAAAAATCAAAATTCGGCGCACACGTCCCCGGGT
>JALWDQ010000795.1:0-2617 GCA_027039625.1 Calditrichia bacterium
ATAATACCCTGTGGGGATTCCGCTGGGGCGTACTGGGTCTGGTGGATGGTACGCGGTATCAGGTAACGTTTCGCGTAAGCCCATATTTTAGTGATATTGGGCGGGATTTTAAGACCTTCGAATTCGACTATCGGCATTACTTCAAGCTTTCGCCCAAATATCAGTTTGCCGTGCGCTTAAGTGGCGGATTGAGCTTCGGGAAAAATGCTCAGCAGTATTTTTTAGGAGGGGTGGATAACTGGATTAACCGGAAGTACCGGGGCGGCAATATTCGCATTCAGCGGATTGATGATGTGTTCTTCTCCCGCTTTGTGATGCCCCTGCGGGGGACATTCTACTACGAGCAGGTGGGGAATCGCTATTTCCTGGGGAATTTTGAATTTCGCTTCCCGGCCATTGAGTATCTGAAATTGGGATTCCCGCCGATTTCCCTTTTCAACATCCGTGGGGTGGCTTTCTGGGATGTGGGCACCGCCTGGTATCAGGATCACGGGCCCTGGTACAGTTTTAGTGATTTCCGGGGAATCAAACAATCGCCCGATGGCTCCCTGCGATTCGATGATATCATCAGCGGGCTGGGATTTGGAGCCCGGGTGTATTTTCTGGGCATCCTGTTTAAATGGGATATGGCCTGGCCGTTCTACCTGGGCCATACCGGCGACCCCGTCCATTATTTCTCCCTGGGTCTGGATTTTTAAGTAAACAAACAGCAGTTTATGGCAAAATCGAAGACGGTTTACATTTGTAATCAGTGCGGTTACGAGAGTCCCCGCTGGGTGGGGAAATGCCCCGATTGCGGTGCCTGGAACAGCATGGAAAAACACACCAGTTCGCCGCTGGAGAAAAATCGGGTTTCTTTCGAACGTACCGGCAACACTCCCGTTCTGCTCTCCCGGGTAGAATACCGGGAAATGCCCCGCATTGTGAGCCATATTGGAGAGTTCGACCGGGTGCTGGGTGGTGGACTCTTCCCCGCCTCGGTGGTTCTGTTGGCCGGGGAGCCGGGCATTGGAAAATCCACCCTGCTTTTGCAGGTGGCGGCCAGTCTTATTCAGCACCAGAACCGGGTGCTTTATGTAAGCGGGGAAGAATCCCTGCAGCAGCTTCACAACCGGGCTTTGCGTCTGGAGGTTCCCACCCGGGAACTCCCGGTACTTATGGAAACCAACCTGGAAAATATTCTCTTTCAGATAGAGCAGCAAGCACCGGATGTGGTGATTGTGGATTCCATTCAATCTCTATATTCGGAGGATGTGGCAGGTGCACCGGGAAATGTGGCGCAGTTGCGGGAGTGTGCCTCGCGGTTATTTCGCGCAGCAAAGGAGCAGGGCTGGAGCCTGATTCTGGTAGGGCATATTACCAAAGAAGGGAGTATTGCCGGCCCTAAAATTCTGGAGCACATGGTGGATGTGGTACTCTCTTTCGAGGGAGACAATCTCTACCAATATCGCATCTTGCGCTCGGTAAAAAACAGATTTGGTGCCACCAATGAACTGGGAATTTTCCTGATGGAACGGGAGGGACTGCGCCAGGTGGAAAATCCGTCCCGGTTATTCCTTTCCCATAGCGAAAAGCCTCAGGTGGGAGTAAGTGTGGTCTCCAGTTTTGAAGGCTCGCGTCCCATTCTGGCGGAAGTACAAACGCTGGTGTCGCGCAGCAATTACGGCGTTCCTCAACGCACGGTAAGCGGATTCGATCCCCGGCGGCTGGCGCTGCTTCTGGCAATTCTGGAAAAGCACGGTAATTTACGATTTGGCGTCTCCGATGTGTTCGTGAAAATTGCCGGTGGTTTGCGCTTCGATGATCCCGGCATTGATCTGGGAATAGCCATGGCGCTGTACTCCAGCTACCAGGAGGTGGCGTTGCCACCCAATAGCGTGTTTATCGGAGAAATTGGCCTCAACGGCGATGTTCGCATGGTTAACCAGATGGAGGCGCGCATCCGGGAAGCGGTGAAGTTGGGCTTTCGTACCATTTACCTTCCCAAACTGGTAGAGAAATCGCTGCCCGATTCCCTGAAACAGGGGAGCCTTCACATTGCTGTAGAAAACATTGTGGAACTGTTCGAAGGCAAACTCTTTGCAGGATTTGGAAATTCCAGAACTCCGAGTCCCAGGGAAATTTCTTAAATGCTTATTTTTAGTGAATAAATGTCCGTGGAAATTTCAAGTAATTTTACCATGATTTGTAATCCCGGAACACATCTGGTCTTGTTCCGCAAACTTTTTGAAATACCATTCAGTAATTTAACAAAAAAGGGAGCCGTTCAAGAATGAATCTCCGCTGGATTTTGCTGTGGTTCGGGTGTATGGGAATGTTCTGGAGCGCTATAACGCTGCCTGCGCAGGAAGCATCTGCAAAGGCTTCCGGTTCGCAGCGCTGGGAAGTTGTTGCCACTTTCGATGGTTCACAAACGCCTTCCGGGAAATTTCAGGATGCGGTGGCACTGGATTTAAACTCCGCAGGTATTTTGTTCGTGGTAGATCGCGGTCGCAATCGGGTGATGGAATTCGATGCCTCCGGGCGATTTCTGAAAGAAGTCGGAGGTTTTGGGCGAGGCAGTGAGCAGTTCGATGCCCCCACGGATATCGATGCCCATCTCACCATCAACATTTAC
>JALWDQ010000796.1:0-8081 GCA_027039625.1 Calditrichia bacterium
CGGCAAATTCGGAGAGGAATTGTACAAACGGGCACGGTTACAACCTTACCGGTTATTGGGGGAGATGGTAAAGAGGGTGTAAAATCCTGATTATTCTTTTTTCTCTAAAATTATTATGAATAATTCCTCCCGAATTTATAAAATGCTGTATTGCTTTAAAGAGAAGGAAAAAAAAGTCTTTACCTTTTGTTATGCTTTGTAGTCACAATTCCATTTGATTTTTTAATTTCAGAGCTTTTTTGTCCGAGTTTTACAGCTGTTTGTTTCCCTGATATCTTGAAAGACAAAATATTAATAAAAAAGATGTTCCCTTTGACAACCACGGGTAAATTACGCTCTGTGTGAAACAGCGCTTTCATTCACTTTCGGAATATATCATATCTGGTTATATTAGTTAAAATTAACAGCGCAACAGGAATCAGTAAAACTCACAAAGAGGTACTCTTTTTTAATTGTATGTAGAGCATAGGTTCTCTGAAGTTATTTATAATCTAAAACGCTATTCCCATTTTCGCTGGAAGTAGAAACATATTTTCTCGTATATGATTATCTGTTTCACTGCCTTTCAGATGTTGGTATTGTTCGAAAAGTTCTGTGGTAATTTAAACTTGACCTGGCAGAGTGCTGGAGAGAAGTTGCTCCGGATTTTAATATTAGAGCAGGAACATATGGGACGCAGACTTCGGGAATTGAGTCAGAGGCATGTTAAACAGTTAACCATTTTTAAAGATTAAAAAAGCTCGTAATCGAAAGTTTATGATGACAACATGGTAATTTATGTTTATAGCTAATTAATATATAAACACATATTAGCAAATTTTCATTTTTAATCATGCCTTTGCTCTTTCTTTCATTCAGAATTCATATCACTTTCCAGAGCAAATACTGAGGTTAAGAAAATGGTTGGGCTTATGGGGATATGCACTACGTTAAATTTCTTCCAGTGAAAATATGATTTTTGTTGCAATTTTAGTGCTTACTGTGTTACTTTTATGCTATAATTAGCATCAGGAGGTATAATGAAACTCATCCGATTTGGTGTCTCTATCCCCGAAGAATTGAGCAAGAAATTTGACGAACACATTCGCAGGAAACATTATTCCAATCGTTCCGAAGCGATCCGCGACCTGATTCGCCGCGAGTTGGTGCAGGAAGAAATTGATCAGAACATGGAAGTGGTGGGAGTCCTTAATTTGCTGTACGACCACCATCAACGAGAACTGGTGGATAAATTGAACGGTTTGCAGCACGACCACCATACGCTGGTACTTTCTTCCATGCACATTCATCTCGATCACAACAATTGTGTGGAGGTGGTTCTGTTGCGTGGGCGCAGTCAGGATGTCAAATCGCTGGCCGAGGCGCTTATTGCCATCAAAGGGGTAAAACACGGCACCCTGAATTTAACCTCAACCGGAAAATATCTGGTATAGGGACGATTTATGCATATTCCGGACGGATTTTTAAACACGCCGGTCATTGTGGGCACTTATGGGATTTCCGGCTCGGCGCTGTGGGTTATTCGCAAAAAAGTAACCCGCCAATTTCGAGAACAAACCACCGTAATGCTGGCCATGCTGGCAGCTTTTATTTTTGTGGCGCAGATGATAAACATCCCGATTTCCGGAGGTACTTCCGGGCATTTGCTGGGCGGCTTTTTGGCAGCTCTGTTTGTGGGTCCCTATGCCGCCGTGTTTATTATGGCACTGGTCATTACGGTACAAATGCTGCTCTTTCAGGATGGCGGGCTCACTGCCCTGGGCGCTAACATCCTGAATATGGGCATTTTGGGTGTATTTGCAGGGTATGGGATGTTTCTATTTCTGGATCGGATATTGGGAGGGAAACATTCCCACATCGCCCGGCTGGTGGCTGTATTTATAGCCGCCTGGTTGTCGGTGGTGGCGGGAGCCGCGTTGTGCGGTCTGGAACTGGGACTCTCCGGGCTGGCACGCCTCTCCGTTACGGTGGAAATCATGACCGGGGTGCACCTGCTTATCGGTTTAATTGAAGGGGTGATGACGTTGCTTATTTACCGGGCAATTCTTGCTCTGCGGCCAGATCTGGTTTATCCCCATCGTGTAAAAACGTAAGTGTTGCCATGAGCAAGCAAAACAAACAGAAGGTCTGGATTATCCTCCTGGTACTGGGGGTTCTGGTGGTTTTAACGGCCTTTAGCTCCGCTTTGCCGGACGGACTGGAATGGGTTGCCGGAAAACTGGGATTTTTACAGCGCGAACGGGAGGTGTACCAGGCACCGCTGGCAGATTACACCGTTCATTCGCGTTTGCCTGCCGGAATCAACCATATTCTTTCCGCTATTCTGGGAATTGGAGTGGTGGCGGGAATTGTGTTTGGGGTGAACTGGTGGATAAAAAAGCGTTCTTCAAAAGCCTCTTTTTAATTGGGCTGGAATGAGGAACTCCCCGGTAAGGAAGGGTATTGTAGCGGGAAGAGAGGAAGGGAAATTAATTCATGAAGCACGAATTTCTGGATCATCATCGGGAAGGGAACAGCCCCGTTCACGGAATGGATCCGCGACTGAAATTGTTGCTCATGGGGGCGTATATTCTGATGGTCGTCACAACTCCCGCAGGCAAACCACTCCGTTTTCTGTATTTGAGCCTCTTCCCCCTTTTCCTGATGACGATGAGCGGCATTTCCATCCTTCACTTCCTGGGGAAACTGCTGCGACTGTACCCTATGATCTTCCTGATTACTTTTTTGCTCCCCTTTTTCCCGTCCGATGGTGAACCGGTGATTCGTCTGGGCGCCATCGCTCTTTATCCCGAAGGGGTTCAAAAATTCCTGTTAATAAACATCAAATCGGTACTGGCGCTGCTCATTTCCATTGTACTCACCACCACAACGGATTTTAACCGGTTATTAAAGGCGATGGAGCGATTGTATGTCCCCGATGTGGTTGTCGCGACTCTTTCTTTCATGTACCGTTTCATTTTTTTAATTATCGATGAAGCGGAACGGATGGTGATGGCGTTCCATTCCCGTTACATTCGGCTGCCGTTGCTGGTGCGTTTAAAGATGGTGGCTTCGCAGATTGGGGTTTTATTTATTCGCACCTACGAACGGGGGGAGCGGGTGAATCTGGCCATGGAAGCGCGCGGTTTCACGGGCACGGTTCGGGTAATGAACGCGTTAAACTGGCGCCAGCAAGATACCTGGTGGATGATGGGGGTTTTACTCTTTCTGGGAATTGGTTTCATGATTTGAGGAAAGCGCAGGAATGGAAAATTTACCCGCAGAAGCGGAATCCATAGCTATTGAAGCACAGGAAGTGAGTTTTCAGTATCCGGATGGTACCCGGGCGTTGCAGGGGGTGGAGTTTCGCATCCGCACCGGAGAGAAGGTGGCGATTATTGGGCCAAATGGTTCTGGGAAATCCACTCTGCTCACGTTGCTAAACGGGGTACGCCGGGGAAGCGGTGAACTCAAAATTTTCGGTCGCAGAATTACCCGGGAGAATGCCGCGGAAATTAAACGGATGGTAGGACTGGTGTTTCAGAACCCGGACGATCAGTTGTTTTGCCCCACCATTTTCGAAGATGTGGCATTTGGTCCGCTCAACCTGGGACTTTCGGCAGAAGAAGTGCGGCTGCGGGTAGCGGAGGCGTTGCACAATGTGGGGCTGGAAGGTTTCGAGCACCGCTCTTCCTTTCACCTCAGTTTTGGAGAGCGCAAACTGGCCAGCATTGCCACGGTGCTCTCCATGAATCCCCGAATTCTCGTGATGGATGAACCGACCAGTAATTTAGATCTTTCCCACCGCCGCCGCCTTATTCGCTGGATGCAGCAATGTACGCGCACCTTTGTCATCACCTCCCACGATCTGGATATGGTGCTGGAGACCTGCGACCGGGTGATGATTTTGAATCGGGGAAAGATTACTGCCCGGGGGCCGGTAAGCGAAATACTGACCAACCAGAAATTACTGGAAGAAAACGAACTGGAGCTGCCGTTAAGCCTGCAGCAAAGGTCGGGTAAACCGCTGATTCGTTCAGCCGGGATTTAACCATCATTTTGAAGAGAGATGAATTCTCATTATAAGTGGATTTCTTTCCCTTCCTGTGCAGATTGGTACAGTTTTTCCACCAGCAGCAGCGATTTTCGTGCTTCCCGCCCGTCGGTGTAGCTACCGTTTCCATCCCGTAGCACTTTGAGAATCTCCTGGTAAATGTAAATGTGGTTGGGGCAGGAACCCTGGTACAACCCTCCGGCATAGATGTTGGGCGGAAATCCGGAACTCACCGCCGGTTTGGGGTAGTCCTTCACGTGCCAGATTTCGATCTCGTTCATGGCAGAGCCGCTTAGCTTTACGGTTCCTTTTTCTCCCATCACCGTTAGCGAGCATTCCAGATTGTGCGGATAGGTATTGACGCTAAATTCAATGGTAGCAAAAACGCCGTTGCGGAACTTAATCAATCCAAATGCTTCATCTTCAATCTCGATGTTGTGGTTCACCGTGGCGATTTTTCCGTATACCGTTTCCACATCCCCCAGCAGCCATTGCATGATATCTACATAATGAATTCCCTGGTTCAGGAGGGAGCCTCCGTCCAGTGCTTTGGTACCGCGCCAGCTGGATTGTTCGTAATATTCCTGAGGTCGCGTCCAGCGGATGACCAGCGAGGCGGAAAATAGACGCCCGAAGTGCCCGTTCAGGATGGCATCTCGCAGCACAATGATGGGAGGATTGTAGCGTACCTGTTTTACGGCGAAAAAGTGTTTGCCAGACTTGTCGGCTGCCTGAATCAGCGCATCGGCTTCCCGGGTGTTCAGGGCGATGGGTTTTTCCAGGAGCACATGTTTCCCGGCTTCGAAGGCTGCCCGGGCCATGGGGTAGTGTAAACCGTTCGGGGTGCAAATCACTACCAGATCCAGATCATCCCGTTGCACCAGATCGTGATAATCCCTGTAACCGTCCACCCCATATTTTTCCGCGTGCTCCTTCAGCACTTTTTCGTCAATATCGCACACCGCTTTTAAGCGAAATTCCGGGATGCTCTCCATGGAGCTAAAGTGCATGCGCGAGATGCGACCACAGCCGATCAATCCAACGTTTACCATAATTTTTCACCAGCATTTGTTTTAGTTCGAATTAGTGAATAATATTAATAAAAAAATGGGAGAATCCCAACCCTGCAATTTTTTAATGCCACCTTTGGGTAGAAGAGAAATTTAATTGCTTCTTGCATCAATTCCCGAAAGAGATTTATTTAAATCAAAAAACCGAGGTGAAAATGGCGGAATATGTGTTACAGCAGATTGAGAACGATATTGCCGTTGTTACTTTAAACCGACCGGAAAAGCGGAATGCGTTGAGCCCCGAACTGGTAGCGGAACTGGATGCGACCCTGGATTCGTTGCAGCAGGATGGTCGCATCCGGGCGGTTATTCTAACCGGTGCCGGGAAGGCATTTTGTGCCGGTGCCGATCTGGCCTATTTGAAGCAGTTAAGTGCGTTTACCGAAGAGGAAAATTTGGCCGACTCTCAGAATCTGGCACGGGTGTTTCGGAAAATTTACCAGTTCCCTAAAATTACTGTGGCCATGATTAACGGTGCGGCACTGGCCGGAGGGTGCGGCCTGGCACTGTGTTGCGATTACCGTTTTGCCAGCACCGAATATGCCCGCCTGGGTTTTACCGAGGTACGCATCGGGTTTATTCCCGCTATTGTTATGAATTTTTTGATTCGCACCGTAACGCCCGGTGTGGCGGCTCATTTGGCCCTGAGTGGAGAAATCCTGAATGCCGATCAGGCCCAGGAGGTGGGATTGGTCCACCGGATTTTTCCCGCCGAAGCACTGAAAACGAAAACGCTGAAGTTTGTGAACAACCTGCTGAATCAGAACAGCTTTTCCGCCATGATGCAAACCAAACAATTACTCCAGCAGTTGTACGACCTGCCGCTTTCTGATGGAATTCAACTGGCCAGTGAATGGAATGCCCGCAGCCGCAAAACTCCCGATTGCCAGAAGGGTCTTCGAGCGTTTCTGAATAAAGAGCCCATTCGTTGGCGGGAAGGGGAAGAAGCCTGAATAACGCTTGCATTAGATTAGAAGTGTTTAGCCGGGAAAATTGCGGCAATAAATTTTTTCCATCGATTTGTGCTTCCTCCAACACCGGAGAACCATTATTTTTAAAATTATTGTTTCTCCTGAAGTTCTTTTAGCTCCTGTTCCAGATCCAGAAGAAGATCTTCATATACGCACCCGGAAACGACCTTCATCTCCCCACTTTTTACCAGATTGTTTAAGGCTTGCAGAACCTTATTAATAAATTTTACCGTTTTCTGGGCAAATTCTTTTAATTTCCGGGCATCTTCTTCGTTTTTCACATTCATAATTTGGACCTGGGCGTACAGCGGTGTAAGGGAATTGTTAATATAGTGACTCAAAGTAACCAGAATTTTCTGAATCTGTTTCAACGACCGAATCTGGTTTTCCTTGTCCCTTAATTCCTTTTGTAAATCCAACAAGCGTTTTAGAGAGCGGAATCGGAGTTGAAGCTCGGTGGAGGTGTACGGTACAAAAATGAATTCGTCTGCTCCCAATTCGAAAGCAATCAGTTGCTCCACCACCAAGTCTTTTTGCACCATGCAAATTAGAGGTTTCAGTTTCAGTTGATCGTGTTTTTTGATGGTCTGGCATAATTCTGTGGCTTCGCTGCTGCTGGATTCCATATCCAGAACTATCATGTCGTAGATTTTGGGGTTCTGAAAAAGTTCCAGAAACACTTTCTGGTAATCCTTTATCCATTTGACCTGAAATCCTTCTCGCTCCACTTCTTCCACAAAGGTTTCTCCAATCGTTTGATTTTTGCTGATAAATAGAATCATCTGAGTAACCCGGTTTTTGTTCTTTCTTTAAATAAAAAATTTGAATCACGAAAGCTGAAACATACCAGCACAGTTGCATCAGCACCAGATTAAAAAATTACTGAAAGAACTCATCGGACAAATTCTAAATGAATCATTAAAATGATGTAAAGCAAAAAATAAACATTAATGGCTTATATAATTACCTTAATTCCCTAATCCGTTTTTTGTAGAAGATACTCGCATCCCGTTGCCAGAAATTCCCTGAGGAAAGGAACGTTGGGGAACTTGATGATGGGCGTCCCCATGCGGTACTTAAAGATGGGTCGGAATAGAAACACGTCCCGCACCACGGCTCTAAAACCGGTTGTTTGAATCATTTTCTCGAAATGGCGCACCGAAAGCCCGATTCGGTAATTGTGCATCACCGAATCCAGATATTCCCGCTCTTCTCCCAGCATTTTGCCCACCGGGTACCAGATAAATTCTGGCCAGAGGTGCACGTACGGAGTAAGCTTCAAAAAGGAGTGGGCGTGTTGCTGATGCCCGGCAAAAGGCGAAAAGCGAGGGGGGAAGGTAATGAAAGCATATCCTCCGGGTTGTAGAAATTCCCGGATTACTTTCAGAGCTTTCTCCCGTTCTGGAATATGTTCAATCACATCCCGCATTACCACCACATCGAATCGGGTGGAAATGGTTTCCAGCAAAGAGGCATCCGTAATGTCTCCCTGGTACACTTCGCTCCGGGGGGTTAAGCGTTTTGCCAGTGCCACCCGATTGGCTTCCAGCTCAATCCCCACACCCTTCATCCCGATCTCATTTAAATAATCCAAAAATCCAGCCTCGGCACAACCGACTTCCAGAACGGTTTTCTGCCGGAAATCCGGAATGAATTTTTCCAGATGGGGAACCAGATACTCCCGGGCAAATTTCCGTTGTTCGTGAAAATGTTTCTCTGCCATCCTGCTAGCTATGCTCGATTTCAAAATTTTTCCCTTCTCGATTAATTTAAAGAAAAGTTTGAAAAGCACCAAGAAATGTTTTAAGAAACAGAAAATGATTTGGTAATCCAATTATTGATAAAATCCATTCCCACAAATCGAAGAGGCTGTGTAAAAATAAAACTCAGAAGATTATTTAATCAATATCGCGCATATTGTAGCTCATAATGTTTATTTAAAACCGGGTCAATAAAAAGCGTGTTGTTCAATCCGTATTTTATAATGAATTTAGTATTTCTTTATGG
>JALWDQ010000797.1:0-2604 GCA_027039625.1 Calditrichia bacterium
AGAAATAATACGATCGCCAGCCAGAGGCGCACCCGATACTTCCCGCGATTGCGCCGGAAATCACCTTCCGCCTCCTGAAGTGCTTTTTCCAGTTCCGGCAGTTGCTGCTCTTCTTCTTCCATCTGAGTCAACACAAAAGAAAAATCCTCCGGTGCCCGGGAGAAATCCGGAAATTGTTCCAGCTCCCGATGCAACGCCTGCAATTCAGCATCTACTTTCGCTATCCGTCGGTCGTAGTCCTCAATTTTCTCGGTAAGAGTCAATAAAGCACTCAATTCCTTTTCCAGAACGGACGGATCGTGAGGCAGAAATTCCGGGTAACGGTTTTCTATTTCCTGCTGAAGCCGATCTTTTTGCCGGATTAGCGATTCCACCTGCTCCAGCGTTGTCATGATTTCCTCTTTTTGTCGAGAAAGCACCTTAATTTTCTCGTGAAGTTCCTGAACTGTTCTCAGATTCTTCAAAAGCTCCCGATAACGTGGTAAACGTTGCCGTAAACGTTTCAGCTTTTCTTCCTGCTGTAACAACTGTTTTTGCAGAGATTGTTGCTGGTGGAAATACTGCTGGGCAAGTTCCAGTTGACGTTGCAACTCCTGACGTTCGTTTAGTTTTTTCTCCAGCAGCTGATCGTTCCGTCGCCCCCCGTGAGGCTGCCAGGGAAGCCGCTGACGGGTTAAGGAATAATATTCGCTCTCCAGAACCTCTAGAACATCTTCGTAATCGGTTTCGCTGGTTCCGGTAATCAACCGCCGTAAACTGGCATCCATGCCCACCCGTAGCTCATGCTCATGCACCACAAAAGTCGCCTTCAGGATGGACAGGGGCGGAAGAAAAAATATCTGCTGAAATGCCTGAAAATAAATCCGATCGAATTTGGGGGAGGGCAAATGATAATCGTGGTACAACACTTTGGATTTGCGACCATCGCGTACCAGCCGCACCCGATTTTCTTTGAGATTGCGTTCCAGGCGGTATTTCTTCTTCCCTTCTCGAAACACCAATTCCACCGTAAAATCCTCTCCTCCCCACCAGGAACGCCACAATTTTTTCTGTGCCGGGGACACGCCATACAGAGCAGCAAACAGTGCCGCTATGATGGTAGATTTTCCCGCCTCATTGGGGCCGTAAATTAAACCAATCGCCTTCTTCCTGAAGGAGAATTCCACAGGTTCCGCAAATGTCCCAAATCCCGCCAGTTTAATCGATTCCAGTATCATGCTTTACTTGCAAAACTTTCCTTTTAATCTTAATCCACTGTAAAATAACCCAGCAATATTTTCATGGCTTCCTGAATAATCTCTTTCTCTTCAGACGAAGCCTTTCCCTCCAGCTCCAGCAATTTACGTATGCTCATCCCTCGAATGGTTTTCTCCTCCTGCAACCGATTCAGCCACTCCATCGACACAAAGCGGGTGTTATCGGTAATTTTAACAAAGAAAAGGGTTTCTTGGCAGCGGCTCCGGATTTTTTCCACTTCCGGCAGGAAAGAGCAGGAACCCTGCAGCACTACATGGAGCAATACATCCGGATGATTAAATTCCTTACAAATATACTGAATAAGTTCCTCCTGAGAATTCCACCCTTGCGTGGTGCAATTCACTTCCAGCGTCTGGTAACGTCTTCGAGGAGTAAACCCCGGAAAAGAAGTTACCTGCAAACCATCCGTAGTAATGTGTAAAAACACCGGATTTCGCTGCGCCGTTTCTTTCCATCCCAGCGGTTCCAGAGATCCGGGATAAACAATAAACCTGCCGTCTTTTTGCCATATTTGAAAATTATGATAATGTCCCAGGGCGATATAGTCAAATCCGGTGCGGAACAGTTTTTCTTTGTCCAGGGGAACATCCTGCGCATGTTGTTTCCATTCCGGGGAATGCACCACCGAACCGTGGATAAGGGCAATATTCACCGCCTGGGCATCCACCGGGGCAAATTCATCGAACGGTGGTTGCGAGAGAAATGTATAGGCCATTCCATACACATGGATCTTGATACCATCAATAATCATTTCGTGGGGCTGGTCAATTTGGGGAGAATCCAGTAATACCACTCCGTGGAAGGTTTCGTAACGATACACAGAATCGGGAGAAATCAGGTTATCGTGGTTACCCGGAACCAGAAAGATGGGCACTCCGGCTTCTTCAACTTTGTGGAAAAGAGTTTTTACCCGCTCGGTAAGCGAAGGTGGAGGATTGGGAACATCAAACAGATCCCCAACCACTAAAATGGCGTGAACAGAATGAGGTGGCTGAATGCTCCGGGTAATCGTTTCGGAAAAACTCTGCCAGATTTGCTCGCTCCACAGCTCTTGCTTTTCTTCCGGCAATTGCCGATTGCTGGCTCCCAGATGAATGTCTGCCAGATGTAAAATTCGAATATCCTGTTTTTCCATTTCCTTCAAACTCTTTTCCAGTTTCCCGCCAGAGGTAAATTTCGATGTTCTGTGGAATCGGGTGAATTTGTTTAATTACAGCGAACATCCTTCTGGTAAAATATAATACCTTTTACAAGAAAACCCAATTGCTCTCTGCGTGTTCAGGAATAAAATTAGATAAGAACTTTAATGGATTTTGGCGAATAAAGAAATCCCTGTTGAGATACAAA
>JALWDQ010000798.1:0-8062 GCA_027039625.1 Calditrichia bacterium
CACATCCTGCATGCGGTCTTCCGTCCAATCTTTTTTACGATAGTTCAAAATTCCGTAAATAATGCGATTCTTCTTTGCCAGCAGGGTTTTTCCCCATAACGGTTCATCCACCACGAAATAATCGGTGGCAATGTTGAGGGTATCGTTCACGATGCGAGATTTTTTCTTCATAAAACTGTAATAGCGCCAGAAGTTGCTATCTGCGGTAGCCGTTGTTCCGTTATCGATAATGAAGATGCGCGAGTATTCTTCGTTGGCGTAGTAATCGGCGTAGTAAATGTTTTCGAAATAGTTCTGATCCAGCCAGCGATGGACGTAGAATTTTTCCGAATGTTCCACTTTGTTCTTTTCCGGGAGGGCATCCAGAATGGGAGTGTGACGCTTCTGCTTGGGTAAACGCCGCACAATTTGCCGTACAATGTCCTTCAAATATTTCTCGTTATCCTGAAGGGTATCTGCCATCTCCGAAAGAACCACGTACTTCCCGTACCAGGAAAAGAGCCGTTCTCCCGAAAGGTAAGATTCAAACCCGTAATCGTAAAATTCCAGAGAGGGAGATTTTTGTACCGAATAGAATCCGAACGCCATGATCTGAGAAGGCGCTTCGAAGATGGTGGTGGTGACCATGCAACTATCTTTTTTATGAAGGAACCGCGCCTGGTATGCTTTATCGATGCGAAATTCCGGGACAAATTCGCCAATGTCCTGACCCACCTCCAGCAAATCCCGACCGGTAATTCGTTGCGCTTCGCCCATCAACGTCCAGCGGGTTTTCTCGGAAATTTGTTGAAAAATCTTTTCCGGATTCACCTGTTCCCGCTCTTTCCCGAAGGTGGGAAAAGGATGGAGAAAATAAAACAACCATAAAACAACACATCCCAACAGAAAATTGGTTTTTACCATTCCCCTCGTCTCCAAGAAATTGGTTTACCGGATGTTCATTCTCACCCGGAATTGAAACGTTTCTGGTTCACTTTATAGCAGACGTAAAAACTGATGATTGGTTTCCTCTACCTGTATATGTGAGTAGAGCGCATCAAGGAAATCCGGTCCGTATTTATTCAGGAAATAGACGATGTTAAAAATACGTTCTTGAGGTTGTCGATTCGGTTTCATATATGTTAAAACTTTGCCAAGTTGTCGGAGTTCCGTATCCATTTTTTTCTTAAGCACACTATCCACTTTATTCTGCAACTGTTGGAGGGCTTGAAGCATGTGATTACGGGTTCGATCCAGGGCAGTTTCCAGTCCGGAGTCCAGTACCAGCAGCACATCTCCAATAAGCTCCAGGTTATCCAGAATATTCGCCCGGGAATTTTCGAATATTTCGTCGATGGATGGTTGGGTGTATTTTCGCAAAGCGTCGGGGATGAGGGATTCATCTTCCTCGAACACCTGTTGGTAAGAGAGACCAAATTTGTGCAAAATCCGGTTGATGTGCTTCTCGACGATGGTCAGGCGAGGGCGAGGAAAGATAAGGGGCATAGGAACCTGAAATATCCGGTAAATTGCCGAAACCTGAGCCAGATAGCTTATTTCACCGGGGCCTGCAATGTAAGCGGCGGTTGGGAGTACCACATCCTGCATAACGGGACGCAGAGCTACGTTAGGAGAAATGCGCTCGGGCTGGCTGGTAATTATTTCCTCTAATTCTTCTGGATATAAGAGATAGGGGCGTTGCGGGTGCCGCACGGAATAGCCGTTTTCTGCAATATCGATACGACAGCGAGCAGCATCTTTTTTATCCTGTAAGAAGAGCAAAGTTTGCTCCGGACGCACCCGCAGTTGATCGTGGTAGCCCAGTGCCTCCAGCTCCCGTGCTTTTTCCTGAAGCTGGTGTACCGCTTCTGCCGAGGCTTTTAATGCCTGAAGAAAGACCGGTGCTGCCATTTGCTTGATGGTTGGGTGCGAGGGGTTCAGCAGAATCAATCCCCGGTTCCCCATTAAATCCAGCAGCCAGCGAGCAAAGGCATCGGCAAAGGGGATACCCGGACGGTAAAATTGTTCCAATTTTGCCACCAACCCATCCGTGAATTCAGTTCTGGGCAGCAATTCGAACAATTGATGCAAAAGTTCCGTCATCTCCTCGGGCAGTGTACGTTGATGCAAGGAGCGGAAATCGTTTTCCGGAACAGGCAATTCCAGCCGCTGGAGTTTGTGGTTTTGGTCCGGTACGTACAGATGATTCACCTCCCGGAAATCGTTGTCGCCCACTTCCATCCAGAACACCGGAACAAACTGGAAATGCGGGTAGCGTTCCTGTAAAATCTGGCTGTACTGCACGGTTGCCCAGGCTTTGTACAGGGTGAATAGGGGACCGCCTAAAATCCCCACCTGTTGGCCAGTTACCACGGCAAGGGTGTTTTCCTGCTGCAGGCGTTCGATATTCTGGAGGGTGCTTTCCGGGGCATTCCAGTGTTTGTTTTGCTCAGTGAGTAGTTGGGTAAGCTGGGCACGAAAAACGAACTGAGCGGTGCGCCGGTTAAACTCTTCTTCCGGGTGTTGCTGGAAATTGGTGGGGAAAAACGGTGCCAGTTTGCTTTCTCGTTGAATAAAATCCTGAAATAGCTTATTCGATTCGATAACAGCAACCGCTTCGTTTTGGAATGCCAGGTTCATGAAAAACCTTTATTTTGCCAGGTTAAAATTTAAAATGAAATTGTTGATCTGGCCGGTCCCGGACGACAATATATTCTTCGGTATCGCGGTAAATAGTGTCGCCTTTTATCAAGTTAATAAAATGAGAACCGGTGGTAAAGGGCATCCCCGAAATGGGGGTCACGTAGGGAGTGGCTTCACCATCCAGAATCACTAGTGCTCCGGGGGTGTTGGAAGTAATGGTGACGGAAATGCGTCGGGTTACCTTCTCCATGCGAAAGACCACGCTTTCCACATCACCGGGAATGACATTGACATAAGCACTATCCGGGACGGAATGGTACCCATTCTGCCGCACCCGAACCACGTAATTCCCCGCGGGAACAGGAATTAATTCCGTACTGGCTTGCATACCGGTGTATTGGTTATCAATAAACACCTGTCCCTTGTGAATGTTGGTGGTTACCTCCAGGTAGCCAATTTCCTCACTGGGGAGTAAATCGAAAATTACTTCTGTGATTTTATTTTCTTCCACAAAAATACGTCTGAAGGAAGGATGTCCGAGAAATCCTTTTTTTATCACCATAATGGTATGGTAACCCACCGGGATGTTTACCGTTCCGTCCGGAAGAATGGCAGTGGGAACGCCATCCACAAATAATTTGTATCCGGTGGTGTTGACGATCATTTTAATCTTCCCCAGGCGAGCACTGCTTTTTAATTTAAATGATGCGGGAGTCGTCTTTTTATCGAAAATGGTTACAGCAACCATGGGTGGGTAAGTGCTAAATCCTTCTTTGTACACGGTAACGTAATGTTTACCTACTATTAAATCTTTAACCGTATCTGGGGTAAATTGTTTTAAAGGTTCTCCATCCAGGTAAATGGTTGCGCCTTCCACATCGGAATAGACAATGAGATGGCCTTTTTTAGGAGTGCGGTTAGGATTGAAGAAAAACGCACCAACCAGGATAAGGATGGCTCCCAGCACCACACCGATATTGACCATAATTTTGATGCGCTTACGTCTTTTTTTAAGCTGATGGGAAGAGGGGCGTCGTTTTCTGCGGGAACCCCGCCTCCGTTCTGCTTCCTCTTTAGGCAGCCATTCCACCTCTCCGTGCCGATTGATATACTTGACATACCCATGTTCGGTGTAGAACTTTTCCTCTTCCTCCTCACGGATTTTCGCACGGAGTCGTTCTTCGAGCTGGCGGCGTCGTGCTTCTTCCGATTTCGATTTGATTTTCTGCTCGCGGGCTAATCGTTCCTCCAATTTTCTGCGAATCTCTTCCCGGAGCCTTTTTTCTTCTTCAAAGGTAAGAGGCATACCTTCTCCTTCATTGTTTTCATTACCCGGTCATGCATGTTCATCATGGGATTAAATCCATCCCATTATTCGGTACCAGTGAATGGTTTCGGCGATACCTTTTTCCAGGGGAAATCGTGTCTCATAGCCAAAATCCTGTATAGCGCGTTGCGGGCTAACCACCCAATATGGTTGCCGGATTTCCCGCATTTTTTGTCGATTCAGAATAGTGGGTTTACCTCGCAATCGGCCAGTCCATTCGATGAGTGTAGCCATAATAAATGCCAAGGGATATGGTACCCGGATGGTGCGGTAGGTAACTCCCAGCTTTTTTGCCGCCAACTCCGCCACATAAGACCAACGGTAAGGTTGTTCTTCACAGAGAAAATAGGTTTTCCCTGTGGTATGCGGAGATAGTGCGGCCTGAACAATCCCCTGAGCCAGATCCAGAACATAGACCAGACTCACAATTTGATCCAGATGACCCACCTGGATATTCCATCCGGACATTAGATTCTTGAAGAAATGAAAAACATCGCTATCTCGAGGGCCATAAACAGCAGGGGGACGAACAATGGTAATGGGTAGCTGGTCCATATATTCTCGGACAATTTTTTCTGCCTGTAATTTACTTTTGCCATAATCGGTTATTGGATGCGGGGGGAAGTCCTCGTCAATAGGTTCTGCGGTAGGGGAGGGCCCCACTGCTGCCTGGCTACTTACAAAAAGGAATTTTTGTATTTTGCTTGCCCTGGTTTTAACTGCTTCCAATAAAATATGCGTAACCTCGACATTACCCTTGTAATAATCTTTTGCCCGAAATGCTTTGGTAACTCCCGCCACGTGCACCACATAATCGACCTGGGGCAGAATTTCTTTATAAGATTCGGGTTGGGTGAGCTCTCCCTCCACCCGTTGCATGGGAATATTGTAAATCCAGCGTAAATTGCTGCTCTTGCGTACCAGGGCATACACCTGGTGACCTCTTATAACCAGCAACTCCGCAACATGGCTCCCTACAAATCCCGTTGCTCCGGTTAAAAAAATGTTTGCCATAAATCTGCTTTTATAAATTATAAAAATTTTTTAGAACAGTATTTTGTTTATATAATATAAGGAATTCTTATTTACAATCAAAATTGATGTTCATTTGTTTGCTTTACCTGGAAAAGCCTCCGAAATAAAAGAAAATTCTTTACACTTCCGGATTTATTTATTAACTTAATTTTTAATCATTAATTGAATAAAATAAGATGGCTTATGCATGTTATTGAAGCATTAAATCAATCGTCTCAACCAATTATTTCGCTGGAGATTACCCCACCTAATCGAGGGCAGGGAATCGAAGACATTTACCGGGTGATTGATGAGTTGCTAGAATTCAATCCCAGATTTATCAACGTTACCTATCATCAACCCCATGTGGTGTACGAGGAACGGGATGGAGTTATTTACCGCATTCCCAAACGGAAAAAACCGGGAACAGTGGGTATTTGTGCCGCAATTATGAATCGCTATAAAATTGAGACCGTTCCTCATTTTATTTGTGGAGGATTCACTAAATACGAAACTGAAGATGCTCTTATTGATCTCCATTATCTGGGGATCCAGAATATTTTTGCGGTTCGAGGAGACCCGGCTCCGGGGCAGAAGGCATTCATTCCCGAAAAAGATGGCCATCGCTATGCCTACCAGTTGGTGCATCAAATTGCTAACATGAATAAGGGAATTTATCTGGAGCCGCTGGAAAACGCGCATCCCACCAATTTTTGCATCGGGGTGGCAGGCTATCCCGAAAAGCATTATGAAGCACCCAATCTGGAAAAAGATATGTTAAACCTTAAACGGAAGGTGGACGAGGGAGCCCATTACATCATTACCCAGATGTTTTATGATTTTAAATATTTCAAGCGTTTTGTAGAAAAAGCGCGCGAGATAGGGATTGAAGTGCCCATTGTACCGGGAATTAAACCCATCTCCAATTTACGTCAATTAATTAGCCTGCCCCGGGATTTTCACATCACAATTCCTGATGAACTGGTGAGGGCCATGGAAGAGGCGCAGACGCCAGCCATGGTTCGAAAAGTGGGGATTGAATACACCGCTAAGCTGTGTCAGCAACTCATCGATTATGGTGTACCGGGAATACACATCTACACCCTGGGAAAAGGCACCAACACCCGGGATCTCCTGAAAATTTTATTTAAATAAATATTTTAAAATTCCCAATTTTTCCTTAAACTTTAAGAAATGTAAAGGGTCAGTAGAAAATATATTGGAGGAGCCCGCCTTGGATATATTTGAGAAATGCAAAAAATTTACCCGTGCCAAAGAGGCCATGGAGCAGGGGTTCTATCCTTATTTCAAACCTATTCGAGAGAATCACGGCCCCCGGGTAATTATGGATGGTAAAGAGATGATTATGATTGGTTCTAATAATTATCTCGGATTAACCAAAGATCCCCGGGTGCAGGAAGCGGCCATTAAAGCAATTGAGAAATACGGTACCAGTTGTTCCGGTTCCCGCTTTTTAAACGGAACGCTGGAACTGCACGAAGAACTGGAGCGTGAACTGGCCGATTTTGTGCACAAAGAAACCGCCCTCTGTTTTAGTACCGGATATCAGACCAATTTAGGTGCAATCTCTACCCTGCTCTCCAAGGATGATATCATCGTTACCGATAAGTCGAACCATGCCAGTATTTTCGACGGCATTTTTCTCTTTAGCGGATTGCACATGATTTCTAACATGGGCGCCAATGTAAAGCGGTTCAAGCACAACGACATGGAAGATCTGGAACGCGTGCTATCCCGCCTGGATCCGGAAGTACCCAAGCTGGTTATTTCCGATGGGGTGTTTAGTATGGAAGGAGATATTGTTAAACTGCCCCGGATGGTAGAAATTGTGCGTAAGTACAACGCTCGCCTCTACATCGACGATGCCCATGGATTGGGGGTGTTGGGAGAAACCGGACGGGGAACTCAGGAACATTTCAACATCTGGGATGATGTGGATCTGGTGATGTGTACTTTCAGCAAATCCTTTGCTTCGCTGGGTGGTTTTATTGCGGGAGAAGCGGATGTCATTAATTACATCAAACATTTTGCCCGTCCTCTAATCTTTAGTGCCAGCATTCCCCCGGCCAATCTGGCAGCGGTGAAAAAGTCGCTGGAAATTATTAAGACTGAACCGCAGATTGTTCACCGGCTTCAGGAAACCGGGCGCAAAATGCGAAAAGAATTTCAGGATTTGGGATTTAACATTGGTGACTCCGAAACGCCCATCATTCCCATCATTATTGGCGAGGATATGAAAACCTTTTTATTCTGGAAAGCGTTATACGAAGAAGGTGTTTATACCAATCCTGTCATCAGTCCCGCTGTTCCGCCCGATCGTGCACTTATTCGAACCTCCTTCATGGCCACACATACTGACGATGATCTGGATATTGTGCTGGATAAGTTCAAAAAAGTTGGAAAGAAGATGGGGATTATTTAAGACCGCGTTGGTATAGAATGGCGTAAATGAAGTGGAAATATGAGGTATGAGAGCAGGAGCGATCCGGAGAGAGGTGGTGGAAAAAGCTGCTGAGAAATAAAGAGAGGATATGGCCATGGGAAAGATTCGTATTGATCCGGTTCGTAATCGCAGCGATTTGATGAAGTTTATTCGGCTTGTCTGGAAAATTAACGAAGGAGATCCCAACTGGGTACCACCGCTCATTATCGATCGCTTGAAATTACTGGATAGGAAGAAGAATCCTTTTTATAAGCACGCCGATGTAGAATTTTTTCTGGCCTACAAAAATGGTGAAGTGGTTGGTCGAATTGCCGCCATTGTAAATTACAACCATAACGAATTTCATAAGGATAAAACGGGATTTTTTGGTTTTCTGGAAGGAATTAACGATCCGGAAGTGTTCGAGGCGTTGTTAAATACCGCGAAGGAGTGGCTCAAGGAGCGTGACCGAGATTATATGATGGGTCCCATGAATCCTTCCACCAACGATGAAATTGGATTTCTCATTGAAGGTTTCGATACTCCTCCTTTTATCATGATGACCCATAATCCTCCTTACTATCAGAAAATCATGGAAGAGCTGGGTTACGAAAAAGCGAAGGATGTGCTGGCATATTACATTCACAAGGATACCA
>JALWDQ010000799.1:0-2600 GCA_027039625.1 Calditrichia bacterium
CAATATCCGCGCCAATGACCTGCATGCGCGGATATTGCATCTCCATATCCACAGAAAACACAGGCGGATTGGAGTACATTTGAACCTCCTGACGGGTTACCAGTGGTAAATCGTCCCGTCCATTGTAGTAACTAATGGACCAATCGGTGTTAAACCAGTTTCCCGCCAGTTTAAAAGCAAAGCTGGAAGATTGCGAGAGTTTGTGTTCCGGTAAAATAATCCGATTCGTGACCTTGCCCATAGAAAAACCGGGTGGAACCTCGAATTGAGGCACGAAAGCCTGGGCCCAGTCTCCGTAGGGCAACACTGCCGGATGGAAAACGGGAATGAATACCCCGGTGAGGGTGTAATCGCCCAGATAGTAATTGGCCTGGATGGCGTTGCTGCCGAAGTGGGCACCAAAGTTAAACAGGTCTTCCAGGTCGTCGGGATTGAGATTGTCGGTGGGATTGAGCCGGTCTGCCGTACCCCAGGCAATGCGCTGGCGCCCAATGCGCACATCCAGATTGTCCGTCAGAAAACCGTAAATATCCACGTACGCTTCCCGGAATTCCATTCCCCAGGGATAAGCACGATTTTTCTCCCGCAGTTGCAACTCTTCCGAACTGGTGGCAGTTGGGAAACCAAATCCCCGAAAGCGCAAGTTGGCGTAATAGTGCACGTGCTCGGAGGGATTCCCCTCAAACTTCAGATTTAGCCGATTTTCGTTCCAGGTAATTTTACCGTCCTGTTGCAAACGCACCCGGTTGTAGGTCATGATGCTTCCATTTATGTTCACCTGCGCCAGCAATCCCGTCGCCAGCCACAGAACGATGAACACAAACCAGAGATTTTTCATTTTCACCTCCAATATTTTCAATCCATAATGAAATTTTGCACCCATTTTATTTTTCCCGACCTCCTCTACCAGCAATTCCCCTCTGTTCATCGCTATTTCCCTGTAATTTGTGATTTGAAATTTGGGATTTTTCATTTGTTAATTGTCATTTGGAATTTCTCATTTACCATTTGGGATTTGTCATTTGTTTTTTGAAATTTGTGATTTGTCATCTGGTATTTCCCCTTTGTGATTTGGAATTTGTCCTTTGTGATTTGTTTTTTGTTATTTGGAATTTGAAATTTGTTTTTTGAAAATTGGGATTTGTTATTTGTCATTTGGAATTTGTTACTTCCCCCTCTTGAGGTATCGCTTGGAGAAAATCCTGTCCGCCAGTCCAATGTCGAATTGAATGTCCTCCAGCAGCATGCGGGTGGTGTGCTGCTCTTTCAGGTCTTTCATCTCCATCTCTTTGGAGACCCAGTACTTACCCACCTTTACGACCTGGCGGCGCTCCATGATTTTCCAGAGGTTGCCCGCTTTGTCGTAGAATTCCACTTTAACGGGATAGTAGTTATCCTTGCGCAGCCACATTTTCAGCTTGCCGTAGTCTTTTTTCACACCGGGCTTGGGGGTCAATTCCAGCACCCAGAACTGGTCGGTGGTTTCCACCAAGCGGGCGTTGAATTCTTTGGCATATTTGAAGGAACTCAAATCGTCGTAGGTGAAGTCCGTACCGGCGAATTTGGTGTTTTTCACGTGGGAGGCAATGCGCCGCACTTTGTGGAAAGCGGGCATGTAGAGGTACTGCACATCCCCGGGCAGACTCAGGAAGGCGATGCCCTTCTGATCCGCCGGTGCGATAAAACGCATGATGCGTTTTTCTTCTTTCTTTTGCAGGAATTCCGCCACCTGGTGCTTCTCGTTTCCGTTTTTATCAATCAGCACCATCTTCAGTACCGCTTTTTCGTCATTGGGAGCGTTGAGTACGGAATCGGCTTTAGCCAGCAGCTTCTGGGCGTCCTGCGCCTGCAATCCACCGAAGAACATCAAAAAGAGAATGAAGAAAATGGCAAATCGTTGCATGGTAAACCTCCTGTGTTGTTTTTAACCACGAATTACACGAATTTTCACGAATAATAATCATTGAATCGATTGCTCTGGTTTTGTAGAACAAAACGTTTAATTTACTTTTGTGAGAATAGATTAATTGTCACACCAGATTATTTCTTTGAATATTTATCTTTCATTATTTTCAGTGACCTCTGTATCCTCTGTATCCTCTGTGGTTCGTTTTTGCCCCACTAGGCGGATGCCGGTCAGCAGTATCACCGCCGGGAGGAAGGTGATGGCACCCGCCGCACTGAAAATCATGGTGGTGGCAGTGAGCCAGCCGAAATGGCGCAACGGCACCAGTCGGGCGAACAGCAGCACGATAAATCCCAGCGACACCGAGGCGGCATTGATGAGAATGGCCCGTCCGGTGGTGCGCAGGGTGATGTCCAGCGCCCGGGTGCGATCCCCGTTCTGCGCCAGCTCCTCTTTAAACCGGTTGCTAAAATGAATGGCGTAATCGATACCAATCCCGATGGCAATGCTGGCAATCATCATGGTGGCGTTGTCCAACCCCACGTTCAGGTAAGCCATCAGGGCAAAGTTGAGCAGCACGGTAAGGGCAATGGGGGAAACCGCCAGCAGCCCTCCGCCCACCGAGCGCAGTTGAATCATCAGAATAATGCTCACCAGCACGAAGGCGATAACCAGGCGCCGCCGATCGCCCTTT
>JALWDQ010000800.1:0-2597 GCA_027039625.1 Calditrichia bacterium
ACATACCGCGTTTTAACAACACCGGTTTGTGAATTCTGCCCACTGCTTTTAATAATTTGTAGTTCTGCATATTGCGGGAACCGATTTGTAACACATCGGCATATTCCGCTACCAGGGGAACGTCCATAGCATCCAGAACTTCGGTAACAATGTAAACACCAAACTCCTGGCGGGCCTTGTGCAATAGCTTTAATCCTTTTTCTCCCAAACCGGTAAAGCTATAAGGACTGGTTCGGGGTTTAAAGGCACCTCCTCGCATCAGCCGAATGCCGTGCTCGTGTACCAGACGAGCTGTTTCCAGCAGCTGGGTTTCGTTTTCCACTGCGCAGGGTCCGGCAATGACCAGGGGAGCGCCTTCGCCTATGCGAAGATCCCCCACCTTGACTACCGTTCCTTCAGGACGGTAGTCCCGATGTACCAGAGGATAGGGATGGTCTGAGGGAATCACCCGGTCGATTTGGGGAAAGGATTGCCATTGTGTTAAGGGAAGGGAGGAACTATTTTGAATTTTAAGAATCAGCCGATCCTGATTTTCAAACAGGGTGAATTCTGTACCTGAAGTATGGAGAATATCCAGTATGGATTGAATGTCGTTCTCTCTCTGTCCGTTCTTAAATAAAATCAGCATGTTCGGTATCCTGCACAATCTCCGCAATAAATCATTCTTCTTATCCTCCCGAAACATTGAAATATAAAAAAATAAATAAAAAGATTCAAATATCAAATGGAATGAAAATAGGCGCTGAAAATGAGTGCAAATCCCAAATAACAAAAATCAAATTACAAATTTCAAATAAAAAAATTCAAATTTCAAAAAACAAATCCCAAATTTCAAAGAGGAAAGAGGAAAGAGTGTGAAAATGATGGAATTGCATATGTTGTACCCTATGCCCTTATGCCCTTATGCCCTATGCTTTATGCCCTATGCCCCCATGCCCCATGCCTTTATGCCCCATGCCCTATGCCCTTATTCCCCTTATAAACCCTATAAACCCTATAAACCCTATATACTCTATTTACCCTATTTACCCTATATACCCCAAATTTTCTACGCAACAGCTTTGTATTCTCCCGGGAAATGATTATTTTTAGTTTATAGATGGAACAGAGAACAATGGATTTCCACTTTTACCGCCAGGTGGAGCAGGAGGGGGATTTTGGAGTTGGGCAGAAAGTTTCATCCCGGGAGGTTTAAACCAGAAGAAGCAAATTCAGTGTTTTAAAAAAATCAGGAGGAAATTATGTTTCCAGCGGATGTGTACACTCGCCGACGGGCAGAGCTCAGGAAAAAAATGGGACAGGGATTACTGTTGTTTATGGGGAATGACGAGAGTCCCATGAATTATCCTGCCAATCCCTATCCCTTCCGACAGGACAGCACGTTTTTGTACTATTTTGGATTGAATGATCCGGGTCTGGTAGCTACCATCGATCTGGATAGTGATGAAGAGATTTTATTCGGTTACGATTACACAGTGGATGATATTGTGTGGATGGGACCGCAGCCTTCGCTGCAAGAACGAGCCGAGCAGGTGGGAATTGAACAGGCGCAACCTCTGGAAAAACTGGCAGACAGGCTGCAATCAGCGCTAAAGCGGGGACAGAAGGTGCATTTACTGCCCCAGTATCGTGCTGAGAATGTCCTGAAAATTCGACGCTTGCTGGGAATTTCTCCGGATTTTCTGGATGCGTACATCTCCCTGGAATTCATTCGTGCGGTTGTGGCACAGCGCTCGGTGAAGGCTCCCGAAGAAATCACGGAAATCGAAAAAGCGCTGGATATTACCTACGAGGTACATCTGTTTGCCATGCACGAAACACGTCCCGGGCGCTACGAGCGGGAAATTGCCGGAGCGATTGAGGGGATTGCCCGCGCTCATGGAGGACGGTTATCCTTTCCCATTATTTTTTCCGTACACGGAGAAACGCTTCACAATCACCATCACGAAAATTTAATGAAAGAAGGGGATATGGTGGTGAACGATTGTGGTGGCGAAACGGCACTGGGTTACGCGGGCGATATTACTCGTACTTTACCGGTGAGTGGAAAATTCACTGAACGGCAGAAAGCAGTGTACGAGGTGGTGTTGCGAGCGCAAATGGCGGCTATCGAGGCAATTCAGCCGGGAGTTAAATATCGAGATGTTCACTTACTTGCTGCCCGGGTAATTGCCGATGGTTTGAAGGAACTGGGACTGATGAAAGGGGATATGGCCGAAGCTGTGGCGCAGGGTGCCCATGCGCTGTTCTTTCCCCACGGTCTGGGACACATGATGGGTCTGGATGTGCACGACATGGAGAATTTAGGGGAAGAGTATGTGGGCTACGATGCGGAAACCCGGCGCAGCGACCAGTTTGGTCTGGCTTATCTGCGCTTGGCGAAGGCATTGCAACCCGGCTACGTTCTCACCGTGGAGCCCGGAATCTATTTTATTCCCGAATTGATTGACCAGTGGAAAGCCGCCGGGAAATTCCGGGAGTTTATTCAATACGATAAAGTGGAGGAGTATCGAGATTTTGGCGGTATTCGTATTGAGGATGATGTGCTGGTGACTGAGAAAGGACATCGTGTGCTGGGTAAACCCATTCCCAAAACG
>JALWDQ010000801.1:0-2593 GCA_027039625.1 Calditrichia bacterium
ATATATGATTTTTTAAGTAATAATGTATCCCCATTTCTGTATGAAATAAATGGCCCATATTTATCTGAATCTATGTAAAAATTTATATTTTCATTATCCATGCTTTTATATCTTCCACCATGGTACCTTAAATAATGTTCTCTACCATCTGCTTCCTGAAATATCCATACATTTTGAGAATTATCATAATATACAATTCCTTGATGAAGATTCCATCCTATTCCAAGTATAGAATTTCCATTTAAACATAGATCTTTACTGGTGGAATCATGGACATAGTATCGCCATATTTTACTATTATAAAACCTACTTACAACAATATTTTCATTAACTCCCGGCAAAATCAAATCATTATTTTGTAGAAAGACCATACCATTAACCAATGATTTTTGTGGTAAAAGATTCGGATCAATATCGAAATTATATCCATATTCGGTAGAAAAAGAATTTTTAAAAAAGACAATAAAAATAATTGGTATGAAAAAAAATGCTTTTTTTAATAGCATATCATCCTCCTAAATAATTTTTATTTTTTATTCCTTACGCAAAAATTATGCCTGCTATAATTGTTGATTGTATCAATTATTTTGTAAAGAAATAAAACGAAAATGTGTATATTTTTTACAATAGGTAAATTAATAAACAACTACCTCATGATCAAATATATTTGTCTTAATGTGGATATAGAATGGTTCTCTTAACTAAATTTGATTTATAAGAAATTGAATGGAATATTTATACAAAGAAACTCTCCGGATTGACTATGGGATTTGCATTAAATAGAAATTATTAAATTTTAACACATAACAGAGAAGAGTGAATTATTATTTCCTTGAATTCAGCAATGCCTATTTTTCCATTCTACAGATGGTATAAATTTTTCAGTATGTTCTTGCAAAAGATATTCTGCGATACAATAAAAAGAAGTTCCGAATCCATCTCATAAAGTTTTAGGAAATCTCTCCGGCGCCATTATCTATTCACCAAAAAATCAAATCCTATCAATCATCCTGCAAACATAAATGCGCAAAAACTTTGGCATCGTTCACCATATAATCAATCACGCAGTATTCGTTCGGCTGGTGACAGGTATCGTCAATGGTGGACCATACCGCAGCGGGAAGTCCAGCCCTCCGGAAAATGGCCGCCACCGTCCCACCACCGATGCCCATCGGTTTGGCTTCTACATGGTAAACTTCCTTGATGGCTTTTTTTAGCTTCTGCACCACCGGAGCATCCACCGGGGTTGCCGGTGCGGCATCTTCTTTCTGCTGCTCTGCACTAAATTCTATGGTCACATTGAATTCCTTTTCCACCTGGTTACAAATTTTGCGAATTTCCGAGAACAACTGCTCGATGTTGTATTGCGGCAAAAGGCGACAGTCCATGTAGAAAATATCCTCTCCGGGGATGGTGTTTACGTTGGGCACATTGGCTTCCTTCTTGGTCGGTTCAAAAGTGCTGATGGGCGGAGAGAACACTTCATCCCGTGCGTTAAAAATTTCGTACAATTGGTCTAACTTTACCACCAGATGGGAGGCTGCTTTAAAGGCATTGATGCCCTGCTCCGGCTGGCTGGCGTGGGTCTGCTTTCCCCTGGTTACGAATTTTACCCATACAATGCCTTTTTCGGCCACTTCAATCATGCTGCTATCCGGTTCTCCCGCATCCGGTACCAGAATGATATCGTCCTGGCGGAAAAGGTCGGGTTTTGTTTTCAGGAGGTAACTCAATCCGTACTCGGAACCGGTTTCTTCGTCTGCCACCAGTAGGAGCGCCAGGTCGTACTCCGGCTGGATGCCCAGCTCATGGAAAGCCAGGGCAGTAAAGATGCCGCTGGTCAGGCTCTGCTGGTTGTCCTCGGTGCCACGGCCGTACAGCTTTCCGTCCTTTTCTACCGCTTCCCAGGGATTGGTCTCCCACATTTTCAGGTCACCGGCGGGAACCACATCCATGTGTGCCATAATCCAGATGGTGCGGTCGTGTTTTTTTCCGGGAATGCGGACAATCAGGTTGGGGCGCTTTCCGTTTTTAGCGCGTTCGTCGGGAGCATCAATCTGTTCGATGTCGGTAATCCCATGCTCCTCCAGGAACTGTTTAATGACCATGGCTTTGTCCCATTCCCCTTCGCCACCGCTGGAAGGATCCAGGGCCGGTATGGCAGTAATGGTTTTCTGAAAATCGACCATCGCCTGTCGGTAGGAATCGATTTTTTTGCTTATCTTCTCAAATATTGCTTTGTCCACCATAGGGAAACTCCTTTGCTGTTTTCTGTTGTTCTGCGATAGAAATATAAAAATTCTCCGGAGATAAAGAATCAGGAAATAAATTTTTCTCCGGATGTTGGAAGGTATGTTTCTGAACGTGGTCGAGTAAGGAGTTCACCCCGTCCCTACCGGGACGGGTAATTTTCGTTTGGCCTCTCTTCCCACAAATGGAATTTGTGGGCTAGTGGCGTGCCGTCCCTGTCGGGACGGTTGTTTCGGTGTTTTACCTTCCCCTGAATTCATGGAATCCCTGGTATTTTCTGGCAGGGAACGTCTCACGATATGGTTAAAATGCACAGAAATATTTTTCGTTGCGTACGTTGCGC
>JALWDQ010000802.1:0-2589 GCA_027039625.1 Calditrichia bacterium
ACCTACTACTAAGTCTTTACTTGCTTTACTGCCAGAAAGATTGTTGGTAATACGCACTGCCAGATGCTTCCCCTTGGGAACGGTAAATTGCACTGCGCTGGTGATGATGTAGAAATTGTCGTTGATGCCTGAAGCGTTGTCTATACCTCCTGCTGCATAAAAATTGCTTCCATCGGCATCAGCGTAGCCCATCTGAATGGTGAAGTCGTATTCATTATTCGTGGTTAGCCAGAAATGGCCGGTCCAGGAAGTTGTTTGTGATACACTTCCGGCACCAAACACAATGTTTGTTTGCGCCGCCTGGGGATCCACAAATACCACACTGCTCCCGTTGTTAATGGTAACAGTTCCGTACCCTTCGGAAGTATTCCGTTCCATTTTCTGATTGCTATGTAAAAACCAGCTCTGCAGGGAATAATTAGAGCGAGTTTTTTTCAGCGGATAGGCATCATTAAATCCATCCCCGGCATAAGTATCGTCTCCTATGCCGTCTCCATTAGTATCGTTACCTGTGTAATCGCTGTAATAGTTGCCCAGGTATTCTTTCAGGGTGTAATTCAGGGAGTAAAAATATCCTATTTTGCGGCTGGAAACAGCGTTCAAACTACCATCATTGTCAATCGGTTTTGAGTTCCCGATGAAATCGTTAAAATAAACCCTGCAAATTGAAGAATAATTGTAGATACCTGCTAAGCTGCAATTTTTTATGGTATTATTGAAAATCGTATTTTTATCAGTATCATTATTGATATAGATACCATGTGGAGCATTATCTATGGTAGAATTGCAAATAAAATTGTACTTAGTTGGCGTATCGGGATGTCCCTGCAATAAGATGCCACGCTTGGCATTGTTTTGAATGGTGCAATTGCGAACCACATTCCAGCTGCTCATTAAAATATATATGCCATCCCAGCTCGAACTCTGTATAGTGGTTCCCGAGATGGTGTTATAGTTTGCCTTTTCCAGCCAGATGCCATTTTCGTTTCCCTGCACGCTACCACCGGTAATTGTATTGGAATCGCAGTAATAAATTTCAATGCCCCGGCTATTATTGTTACACACATTGCCCGATAGCACGTTATTACCCTGGTGGTAAATAAGGATTCCTTGTGCATCATTGTCATTACAGGTATTGTTGGAAATAGTATTATTTGAAGAATAGTATAGATAAATTCCACGGAAATCGTTTGAGTTACAGGTGTTTCCGGAAATGGTGATTTGAGAACAGTTGGCCAATTCAATTCCAACAAATTCATGATAACTTGCGTTGTTGTTCAGAATCTGGCAATTGGATACAGATGTCAAATAGATTCCCCAGTTTCCATAGGTAATGTCCATTCCCTGGATGGTGACATTGTTTGCTTTAATATGGAAACCGGCTGAATCTACCGAATCGTACACCTTCATCTGAGGCATGGTGCCATCGGTATCGTAAGCCTGAATGGTGATGGATTTGGTTACCGTAACGTGCTCTTTATAATCGGTAGTGCTGCTGTTGTCGTCATCCATTACCGAAATGGTTTGCCCGTTCTGGATGATGCTCATGGCAGCGCGGAAGGAACGTAACGGTGCGGCTTCGGTGCCCATTCCGGTATAATCGCTTCCGTTGGGGCTAATGTAGATGGGAGTTCGATTGGGGGGTGCCACCCGTGGGTAGCGGGGAGAACTGGCCGGTGGAGAAATAAAACTCCATGCTCCACCCACTAAAAGATCGTAATCGGAACTGCTGTTATTGGTAATTTGCACCGCCAGATATTTTCCGGCAGGAATGGTAAAAGAACTGGCACTGGTGGTAAAGGCGAATTCATGGGCGGAACCATCACCAGTAACAGTTGCCGTAGCGCCGCTGCTGGTAAAATTAGTGCCATTGGAATCATCGGCGTATCCGATGGTTACCGTAAACGTGTGTCCCGATGCCGGTGCCTGGTAAAAACTCAAAAACCCCGTCCAGCTGGTGTTATCATCCTGGGAACCCGCTGGAAATGTCACATCGGCCTCGCTCGGTTGAGCATCTGCCCAGACGACGTTTGCACCACCGGTCAGAGTCACTTTTTTGCTTTCCCGGGTAAAATCCGCTCGATGTAATTGCGGATTACTGAAGTTCCAGACCAATAAGGTGTATTCATCCTGATCCTGAATAAGCGGATACCGGGCGTAGGTATAATTATTATAATAATAATTGGGGGCAATACCCGTCATTATTTTGTCCTCATGCCCATCATTCATGTCACCATACCGATTCCCCATTAAATATTTCATCGTGGTAAATGATTTAAACAAGTAGGACAATTTGGTCGGAGAATAATACTGTTCATATGCTCCATTTAAATTAGATTCGGTATTGTTTGTAATGGTATTGAGGTAAGTATATATTTTCCCGCCTGTACAGTTGTTTACATCAATACCGTATTTACACCCGGAAATATAATTTTTCGCCACAATGGTACCCGTAATGTCATCTTTCATCCGAATTCCCGCATTGTTGCTACAGTTAGTTATGGTGTTACCAGCTATCATGGTGTATTGGGCACCGTATTCAACATATATTCCGTGGTTACCCGCATTTTCGATGGTATTGCCTATGAT
>JALWDQ010000803.1:0-8016 GCA_027039625.1 Calditrichia bacterium
TTTATACAGATTTTTCCTCATTTATTATTATTATTTATCAAATAATATTTTCTATTAAAATTTGCTTGTATTTCGTCACATTTGTTATAGATTTGTCCATTATCTTTGTTTAAAAATTTGTTCTTTTTCAACATGAATTTACGTGAACCATACAATCTCAATTCAGGAAATTGAGATGGGCAAAAGAATTCTAATCATAGATAATAATACAAAATCATTAAGGAAGCTTTTCCACTACCTTCGGTTTTTGGAACATGAACTCACCTACACAGATAGCGCGGAAAACGCCCTGAAGATTCTGGAAAAGACCGATTACGATCTAATCGTTACTCAATCTACTTTGCTGGATGCCGACATCACCCAGTTAGATGATCGGCTACGCGAAATCAATTTTACCGGAAAAGTCCTCCCTGTCATTAACGACCCACTTCTGAAAAAAGCATTAAACGATCTGTATTACGTGCGCTATTTCATCGAAGATCCCTACGATCTGGTGACTAACGAGAAGTTAATCAAAATGCTTCTCCAGATTGCCGAAATTCCCCAACTGGAAGAGCACCCGGAATGGTGGGATGCTTCCTTCCATCTCAAAATTCCCAGCATTTCGGAATTGATTGAAAAGGTAATTCAATTTTTAATAGATAAAGCATCACCTTTTCTGGACAATTCCCGGATAAGGAACGCCTTTCAAATGGCCACCTCCGAAGCGCTGGCTAACGCCATAGAGCATGGCAACAAATTCGACGTGCTCAAAAAAGTGGATATTCAAATGGAGGTCTCCCACAAACGGATTGAGGTCACCGTTCAGGACGAAGGAAGTGGCTACAACTATCAAAATATAAACCACGATTTACGAAATTTGAACCAGGAATTCCAGAAGCGTGGGAGAGGACTTTCAATTATTCGCAAATATGCTGATGAAGTAGAGATTAAAGGAAACGGAAATATCATTACTTTTACGTTCCAGCTCCAGCCGGAAGCATCTAGCAAGAACAATAAACAATCCGCTTAAAAATTATCCCCGAAACGGTGAAATAAAAAATTCCCGTAACATCTGAATAATGAGGCGATAATTTTCGCGAATGTAAATGATAGCGGAAATCACTGTGAGCAGGGTAACAATACTCATGGAAATACCGATAGCATCGGTATAACGCATCTGGTAGGTACTGCTCCCTTCACCGAAATAATTTAAATAGTTCACGTAAATTAGAATCATTGCAATGGTAACCATTTGTAAAAAGGTTTTCCACTTTGCTATAATATGAGTTACAATGGGGCGTCCGCGCCACAGGGCATAACTGCGGATAATGGTTACCATAACATCTCGCGTTACAATGATAGCTACCATCCATCCCTTCACATAATGCATGGAGGCAAAAACAATGAGTGCCGAAGAAACCAGCAACTTATCGGCCAGGGGATCCATAAACTGCCCCCAGGACGTAATCACCCCAAATCGACGGGCGTACCAGCCATCGTACCAATCCGTTAACGATGCCAGTGCAAACACCCCTGTGGAAATCAATTGTTCCCGCGGTGTACCCTGTAAAAAATAGTACAAAAACACCGGCGTTAGCGCAATTCTTAATATGGTTAACTGATTGGGTACGGTTAATTTCATATAATACCCACATAAATTTTTTTAATTTATCAAGCGATTCCCCAAAATTCCACGCGAAATTTATTTCGTTTTTCCCCTTGAATCCGCACCCGGAACATTACAAAAAGCGTTCCCATCCATATGGTTTATCCGGTTTAAACACATGCTTCCACAGAATGTCCGTGTCTCAACTACCATCCGGGCAAGTAAAAATACCGGATTGCCTCTTCCATTATTCACCATGCCGTATTAAATTTATTTCGAAAAAAACGAAAAACCTGTCGCGGAAAGATAGAGGTAAAAAACCATGGTGGACAAACGAGATGTTATCCGGGTTCTGGAAGAACTGGCTGTTTTGCGGGAACTCAAGGGAGAAAATCCCTTTAAAGTGCGAGCATTTCAGAACGCCGCACGTGCGCTTCAGGGAGTGAGTGAGGATTTAAATACTCTGGTGGAAAGAAAGGAGCTCACCAAAATAAAGGGAATTGGCCAGAGTATCGCAGAAGTAATTGAAGAGGTAGTCCGCACCGGAAAATCCCAGGAGCTGGAAGCCCTGAAAGCCAAAATCCCCGGTGGTTTGCTGGAAATGCTTAAAATCCCTGGCATGGGGCCTAAAAAAGTGAAAGCGGTGTGGGAAAAACTGGGCATCACCACCATTGGAGAGCTGGAATACGCCTGCCAGGAGAACCGATTGGTGGATCTGGAAGGATTTGGCAGCCGCACCCAGGAGAAAATCTTAAAAGGGATTGAACTGCTGCGCAAATACTCCGAACGCCATCTTATTTCCGAAGCACGGGAAATCGCGGAAACAATTTTCCAGCGCTTAAAAGAACGCCCGGAAATCATCCGCCTGGAAATTGCCGGAAGCCTGCGCCGCTGGAAGGAAACCATCAAAGATATCGATATTTTGGCCAGTGCCCGGGATGAACACCGCCAAGTACTCATGGATTTTTTCGCCAGCCTACCGGAAGTGGAGTCTATCATCGCAAAAGGAACCACGAAAACCAGCGTGGTGCTGGTAAACGGCATCAATGTGGATTTGCGCATTGTAAGCAACCAGCAGTTCCCCTATGCGCTCCATTATTTCACCGGGTCCAAAGAACACAACATTGCCATGCGGGAATATGCCCGAAAACATGGTTTAAAAATGAACGAATACGGGTTATTCCGCAACGAGACGGAAAACATTCCCTGCCAGAATGAAGCGGAAATTTTCCAGAAACTGGGAATGCAGTATATTCCTCCTGAGCTGCGGGAGAACATGGGCGAAATTGAAGCCGCTCTGAAAGGGAAAATCCCCCGGCTGGTGGAATGGGACGATATTCAGGGAATGATTCACGTTCATTCCCATCACAGCGATGGAGCTAACTCCATTGCCGAAATGGCACAGGCCACCCGGGAGCTGGGCTACCACTATCTGGTCATCAGCGACCATTCCCGAAGTGCCCAATATGCCAACGGGCTCACGGAAGAGCGTATCGTCGCCCAGCATCGCGAAATCGACGAACTGAACCGTCAGTTCACCAATTTCCGCATACTCAAAAGCATCGAATGCGACATTCTGCCCGATGGCTCCATGGATTTCCCGGATGAGGTACTGGCCACATTCGATCTGGTAATTGCCAGCATCCACTCCCGCTTTAAAATGACAGAAGAGGAAGCCACTGCCCGTATCCTCAAAGCAATGGAAAATCCGTATGTAACCATCATTGGTCACCCCACGGGGCGGCTGCTGCTGGGACGGGAAGGCTATCCGTTAAATCTGCGGAAAATTCTGGAACATGCTGCCCGGCTGGGAGTTGCCATCGAGCTCAACGCCAATCCGCACCGCCTGGACCTGGATTGGCGCTGGCTGCGAGAAGCCAAACGGTTAGGGGTAAAAATCGCCATCGGGCCAGATGCTCACCAGGTCGAAGGGTTAAAGGATATGCGTTACGGCGTAGGCATTGCCCGCAAGGGCTGGCTGGAAAAATCCGATGTACTCAACTGCTTATCGGTAGAGGAACTGCTCCAGTTTGCCCATGCCCGGCGAAGGTAATTCCCCTGTGAAGGGAAAATTAGAAGAACACCCGTTCGGCAATTTCGGCAATGGTATTCCCAATGGCAATGGAAGCCGTAGCTGCCGGCGATGGCGCATTCAGTACGTGCACCATGTGCGGCACTTCCTCAATGCAGAAGTCATCCACCAGAGCTCCATCGTGCCGTAACGCCTGGGCACGAACTCCTGCCCCACCCGGTACCAGGTCACTTTCCTGTATTTCCGGAATCAATTCCTGCAACGCCCGGGTAAAAGCTCCCTTCACAAAAGAGCGGTAAAACTCACCCAGACCGGTTTTCCAATATTTCCCGGCTAATTTCCAGAAGCCGGAATAAAAGAACGTATCCAGCGTATCTTTCAGCGAAAAGCTGGTTTTGGTATAACCTTCGCGTTTAAACGCCAGCACCGCATTGGGTCCGGCTTCCACTCCCCCTTCAATCTTGCGGGTAAAATGCACCCCCAGAAAAGGAAATTCCGGGTTGGGTACAGGATAAATTAAATTTTTCACCAGATAGGCCTTCTCCGGTGCCAGTTCGTAATACTCGCCCCGGAAAGGTACAATGCGCAGTCCCGGCTCCACTCCGCACAACTTGGCAATGCGATCGGATTGCAGCCCCGCACAATTAATCAAATTCTTCGCGTGTACATCTCCACGGGTGGTTTCCAGTATCAGCTCATCCGGCATATTTCGAAAACCGATTACCCGATGCCCCAATTTAATTTCCGTACCCTGCTGCTGGGCAATTTCCGCAAACTTCTCCGTCACCTTCACATAATCCACAATGCCGGTTTCCGGTACCCACAACCCTTCAATGCCTGCCACATGTGGCTCATACTCCTTCAGTTCCTCCCCCTTTAACCGTTTAATATCCGTCAATCCATTGGCAATTCCCCGGCGCTGTAACTCCTCCAGAATAGGAATCTGCTCCTCCCGCGTGGCAACCACCAGCTTCCCGCATCGTTCGTGGGGAATCCCGTGCTCCTCACAAAAATGGTACATATATTCCCGGCCCAATGTACAGTTCTTTGCCTTCAAACAGCCGGGTTTATAATACAAGCCGGAGTGAATCACACCACTATTGTGCCCGGTCTGATGGGCTGCCAGTTGTTCCTCCGCTTCCAGAACGACCAGCGAAATCCCCGCCCGTTTCGACAGCGCCATCGCCGTTGCCATTCCAACAATTCCTCCGCCAATAATTGCCACATCGTACACTTTTGTCTCCATCATCCTGTTACCTTCTTTTTAATTTCCTTTTCTTATACACTTATTTGTGCCAAAAAGAACATTTAAAATTACACAATCCATATTTTTTTTGAAATAAAAAAAATTTATTGTTTTTGCAGGATGCTGCTCACCTCCCGGATGTCCCGCTTCGGGATTATCTCTGCTACCGAACTCCCATCTGCGAACTCTGCGCTTCGGGGGTGGTTTATGAAAACTAACCGTCAGGCTCGTAATGGAAACGGGAATAACACAATGAAATCCCAAAAAAACAAATCTCAAATCCCAAAGAACACAAAGAAGAACAATAAAGGCGTAAGCTACGGAGAAGGCCGATTAGAAATCCTGTTCATCCTGTGCATCCTGTCAAAAAATCTATTCACATTGTTTCTCTCTTAGAATTGAAACGATTAAGAAAATCCAGGTCCGAAGCTATTGATATCCGATGATGTAACCATGCGCAACATCCTCCCGGGCGTACCCAATAAAAAAGGCATCACCCAAAATCAGATGATGCCTTCCGGAAACATTTCTGTAATTTTTAATGATTATTTACCGTTGCCTTCTTCTTCATCCTTCATGCTTTCGAAAAACTGCTGCACTGCCGGCGGGATAAGGTTCTGGTCCACCAGACGCTGACGCAGTGCCACCATCATATCGGCAGTATCAATATCCAGCGGGCAACGTGTTTTACAGCGTTTGCAAAGTACACAGGTGTACGCCTGGGGACTCACTTCCGCCAGGTTTTTGGCAGTGGTAAAGGCATCCCATGCCGTGCCAATACCACCAATGTACTGATGTCCGTAGTAGCCAGCCGTTACCGCGTAAACCGGGCATTCGTACAAACAGGCACCGCAGCGCAGACAGTACATGGCTTCCCGGAAATCGGGATCTGCCGCCATTTTGCTGCGACCATTATCCAGAAATACCACATGCAATTCCCGCGGTCCATGGGCACCGTAGGTAAGCACTTTTTCAATATCCCCGGTAAGGCTGGGACCGGAAATCAGGTTTACGTATCCCGGCATTTCGTAATCGGCATAGCGCCAGGTGACTTCCGCGACCATCATAGCCTCTTCCAGGGTTTCCACAACCTTCTCGATTCCAATCAGTGCAATGTGTACATTGGGTAAACCCGTTGCCAGACGGATATTCCCCTCGTTTTCAATAATCACCATGGTACCGGTTTCCGCCGCCACCACATTCGCTCCGCTGATGCCCACATCGGCTGTGGTAAATTTATCCCGCAAAAAGCGCCGCACTGCAGCCACTTCTTCGGAAACGTTGGTGGGATCCACCTGCTCCCCGATGTACTGTTTAAGCAATTCCGCCACCTTCTCCCGGGGAATGTTTACCGCCGGTGCCAGCAGGTGCATGGGACGGCTATCCAGAAGCTGAATAATGAATTCCCCCAGATCCGTTTCGTACACCTCGTTTCCTTTTTCCTGGAGGTACTGGCGAAGGTGGGTTTCTTCGGTGGTGAGACTCTTGCCTTTGACCACGGTTTTATTGGTACCCACAATATTGGCAATGATCTCGTTGGCTTCTTCGGCGGTTTTAGCAAAATAGGTTTTAGCATGATTGCGCTCGAACGATTCCCGTGCTTGCTCTACCAGTTTTTCCCAGTTCGCCACGGAACGTTCCTTTATTTCGCGCACTTTTTTTGCTTTTTCGATAGTCTTGGGAAAGCGACGCAAAGCATTTGCCGATAAGGTGCGATAGGAATGAATCGCCCGATCCATGGCAATGCGTACGCTGCGAGAATGGGCTCCCTTCTCCACCACATCTTTCAGATACGTTTCATATATTTGATTTACATCCATTCTTAAGCCCTCCATACCATATTAATGATGTCGGTAAAAAAGTACGATTTCAGGGGATAATTTCCTTTCATAATGCCCATGCGAATTCCAAACAGGGCGTTAGCGCAATCCGTGGTAATGGCATCCGCTTTCAGGGGCATTACATTCTTCTCGATGAAGTTCATTTCCACTTCATCGGCCAGTTCGGGAATGGTCATATTCATCCAGGCTCCGGGGCAGGTACTCCAATCCGCTGCTGTTGTCCCATCAATCCCAATGGACGGATGCGGTAAATCCAGCACCTCCAGTTCGGGAATTTTACCCAGCAGCTCGCGAGGCTCCTTGTAAATTCCCAGCTTCCGCCCCACCGTGCATCCATCGTGCATTACCAGCTTCATGGGAAGCGGCTCGAACTGCACATCCTCTTTCATCAATAACTGATGAAAGAATTGCGTGACGTTATAAATGGGAACTTTCAACTTCAACCCAAATTCTCTGGGATACACATTTTCCCACATGCTCTGGGAAGCTCCGTAAGGTGTGACGATGGCGTCAATGTCCATATCCTGCACTTCGGCGTAAAACTTTTTTGCCTCTTTGTGAGCGAGTTCCCGAAAACCCAATGGATAGAGCCCCTCCACGCAGTGCTTTTCGTTGGGTAGCGTAACATATTCCACACCGCTCTTCTGAAAAAGCTCCTTAATGTGCTCATCCACCTCCGGCATTTGCTGATATTGCAAATTTGCCGAACCTAAATACAGAACTTTTTTCATTGCGTTACCTCTTGATTAATCTGTTTTGGACTTGCGGTTTCCTGTTTTTTAACGACAAATTTCACTTCCATTAATTAATGATTATTCGGTGATATAATCAAGAATTTTTTAAATTTTTTGAATTGCCATTTTGAGGAAGGGAGATTATTTCTGCTCTAAATTACTATTTTCACAAAAAATATGGTGGGGAAAATTGACGCGGTAGATGAAATTACCGGGGCTGTTTATGCCTCTCGAGAACGGATGTAAAGTACTTCCCGATTCTCCCCTGCGGGTTTAGCTGCCTCCCGCATTATTTCCGAAATTTTTACCCGCTCCAATGCCTCTGCAATGGAATCCACCCGGGATATAATAGGCACGTACTGGCGGCGCATGCGCACCAGATTGGGACCGATAGCCCGTGCTATAATCCCAACCACATCAAAATCCTGTAAAATCCGGGAAACATGCCGGGCTTTCTCCGGATCTCCATCCCGTTTTTCCTCGAAAGGAATATTTTCCACCCTGGCATGCAACTGCCATTGACCGTTCTCCTCTTCCGCTTCGTAAATTAAAAAATAGGCGGCATTCCCAAAATG
>JALWDQ010000804.1:0-8015 GCA_027039625.1 Calditrichia bacterium
GCCAGCAATATTTATTTTGTGAAAGATTGGCGGGTGCTAACCCGAATCACGTTTTTGTTTCGTAACGGGTATTAATTTCTTTCTCAGAAATAACCAAATACCATGACGAGGTGTGAAACATGAATAACGTATCATGTGTTGCCTACATAGCGATAATAACCGTTCTTTTCTGGGGATATTCTGCCCTTGGGACTCCTCCTCAAGAAAAGGTGGAACTAAAATTTTCTCATAAAATTCACGTTGTGGACAATGAACTGGAATGTGTCACTTGCCACGAAAATGCCAAAACCAGCAATTCCGGTTCGGATAATATTTTTCCGGATATGAGTGTGTGCGGAAACTGCCACGATATTGAATCTCCGGAATCATGCCAATTCTGCCATCGTGATGTCAATGCCCCCCGGGCAGTTCCGCGAGTGGAAACTTACAGCCGTTTATTTTCCCATCAGAAGCACCTGGCCGCAGGTCTGGAATGTACCACCTGCCATTCTAAGGTGGTTCAAAAAACCAGCGTGACTCCTTATGTGTTACCGGATATGGCGTTTTGTATGGATTGCCACGCCCGGAAGCAGGTGAGTAACGATTGCTTCCAGTGTCATCTGAAGAACGAAACGTTAAAACCTGCAAGCCATCGCGCCGATTTCATCCACAATCATGCCGATGCCGCCAGAATGCAAACCAGCGCTACGCGCACCGCAGAGCAGTGTAATCTATGCCACCGGAATAATTTTTGCCAGAATTGCCACGAAGGAGATAATCTGGATCGAACTACCCATCCCCTGAATTATATTTACACGCATTCTCTGGATGCTCGCGGGAAGGAAAGGGAGTGTGCGGCCTGCCATACGGAGCGTTCGTTTTGTAACGATTGCCATCGGCAGAATCTGCTTATGCCTTACGATCACCAAACCGGCGGCTGGGTGAATCAAATTCCTGGGGACGGTGGCAGGCACCGAATCGAAGCGGAAAACGATCTGGAAAGTTGTATGTCCTGCCACGAGCAAAACGCCGAAATCACCTGTCAGCGTAGCGGATGTCATGAACCAAAATGAGAGGATGAACCCATGCGTAATTTCTGGTATATATTCCCAATTCTTGTGTTAGGATTATTAATAGCCTGTAGTCAGCAAAAATCGCCGGTGGAAATAAAAACCCATCCCGAGGGATGGTATTCGAAAGATACCGGCGGTACCCACGGAAAGTATGTAGTAGAAAACGGGGCGGAAAGTTGCCGAAGTTGTCATGGGAAAGATTATTCGGGTGGCGAGGCAGAAATTTCCTGTTACACCTGCCATCCTTTTCCTCATCCCGAAGAATTTGAAGAGCCGGGTTTGGCGAATTTCCACGGAAAATTTATTGCCTCCCAATTGCGCTGGAATCTTTCCGTTTGCCAGCAGTGCCATGGGGTAGATTATGCAGGGGGAAAGGTAGGGGAGAGCTGTCTGGAATGCCACACCCTGCCCGGAGGCCCTGAAGCCTGTAATACCTGTCACGGCAATTCCAACAATCCGGCTCCCCCGAAAGACCTGAGAGGGAATACTGAAAGAAGTGCTATCGGAGTAGGAGCGCATCAAAAACATGTGGCGGAAACAACCATAACCACACTCTTGGGATGCCAATCCTGTCATCCGCCTCTAACCGGTTTTGATGATCCTGCGCATATCAATAATCCCATCACCCCGGAGATTCAATTCTGCGAATTGGCGACCGATTCCAGCTGGTTAAATCCTGTGTGGGATTCCACCACTGCTACTTGCAGTCAGGTTTATTGTCATGGTGCTTTTAAATTTCGGAAAGACGAATCTGCTAATCAATATGCTTATGTAGATTCTGTTATTACCGGGGTGTCCGCACCGGTGTTTTGGACGGAAGAGCCCTCTGGAGAAGCCTGTGCTTTGTGCCATGCCTTGCCGCCGGCAGGGCATCTCGGGGAGGGGTTATTTACCACACCTCAGAGCTGTTCCGGCTGCCATACTGCCGTGGTTAATCCCGACGGTAGTATCAAAGATCCGAGCCTCCATATCAACGGCAAAGCGGATTTAAATTAAGATTATCTCATTTTTTCTTATTGCCTGAACCCGGTCTTACCGGATCGGGTTCTTTTACCATATCCTTTAGAGACTTTTGCCTGACAACCCGATAAAATGAGTTGATTCCCATCAATGAAAGAATCAAATTTTTTATGGAAATTGAGTTGATTATTTTCGGTGAATGTCATAGATTTTATTTAACAGAAAGTTCCGTAACTGCCGTATCTTAATTGCATGTGTACCCAGAATATGAAAAAACCGGAACAAATTCTTTTAATCGGTGTAATTGGTGGGAATACCTGCGATAAACCTGTATGTAACTTAGCCTATCGGATTGGGGAATATATTGCCCAACTGAAAGCGGTTTTAGTTTGTGGCGGAATGGGAGGAGTGATGGAGGCGGCCTGTAGAGGAGCAGTAGAACATGATGGATTGACCATTGGAATTTTACCCGGCAACGACCCTGGAGAAGCCAATCCGTATGTAAAGATTCCTATCGTCACCGGTATGGGAATTGGACGAAACATTTTAATTGCACGAACGGCGAAGGTTCTCATTGCTATTGATGGAAAATATGGAACACTCTCCGAAATTGCCTATGCTTTACAACTGGGAAAACCCGTAATTGCCCTCCAACCCTGGATCGATGTTCCAGGAATCATTAAGGTAAAAACCCCAGAAGAAGCAATTCAGCGGATTAAAAAAGATTGGTTAAAGGCATAGTAAGTGAATGGTAAATGGAAAAAGCAGCTTTTCATGCCTATGTAAGTGGAGTAGTGCAGGGAGTGGGATACCGGTATTTTGCATATCGGCAGGCAAATGCCCGGGGCATCACGGGATATGTCCAGAATTTACCTGATGGAAGGGTAGAAGTCTATGCTGAAGGAGAAAAAACTCAACTGACGGAGTTTCTTGCCGATTTAAAGAGAGGACCGCAATTCTCGGTTGTGGAGAATGTAGATGTAAAATGGTTGCCCTTCCAGGGAAAATTTGATAGATTTACCATCCAGACAGGATACGGGTGGTAATTTACTTAAATAATGATCTGGTCTATTCAAAGGAGATGCATATGCTGAATTTTGCGGCCTATATCCGTAATATTCCGGATTTTCCGGTAAAGGGAATTCAATTCAAAGATATTACCACGTTGATCAAGGATGGAGAACTGTTTGCACAGGCAGTTGATTATTTGTACGATCCCTATCGTCACGAGGATATTGATAAGATTGTGGCCGTAGAAGCACGAGGATTTATTTTTGGGGCAGCGTTATCTTATAAATTGAATGTGGGTTTTGTTCCCATTCGCAAACCGGGTAAACTCCCTGCCGAGACACTAGTGGAAGAATACGAATTGGAATATGGCAAGGACAGTATTGAAATTCACAAAGATGCCATTCAAAAAGGGGAGAAAGTATTGTTTATTGATGACCTGCTGGCTACGGGAGGAACAGCTGCTGCTGCATGTCGTTTGGTGGAAAAACTGGAAGGTCAGATCATCGGCTGTTCCTTTGTGATTGAATTGACAGAATTGAAAGGTCGTGAATTGTTAAAACCATATAAAGTTCATTCTTTAATTACATTCCCGTATTAATTTAATAAGGAGAGATATCATGAAGAGGGCACTTGTTACAGTTTTTATATTCTTGCTAATGATAACAGGAGTGGTATTCTCGCAGGATAAGTCTAAAATTACTATTGCTATTATGGACTTCCAAAATACGAGCGGGAAACATGAATTAGATTATTTGCAAAAAGCCATACCGGAGATGTTGATTACCAATCTAGCAAAAAGTGGAAAACTCAACATTGTGGAACGGGGGCGTTTACAGGATGCTATTCGTGAAATGGAATTGGGGATGAGTGGCATCGTGGATCAGAGTAAAGCCGTTGAATTAGGACGAGCAGTGGGTGCCAATGCCATCATTGTGGGAAGTTTTCTGGAAATTAGTCATATGATTCGCATCAATGCTCGTTTAATTGATGTAAAAACAAGTAAAGTGTTAAAAGCGGAATCAGTCCAGGGGAGGACTGGAAAGGAAATTTTTGACTTAATGGATAAGTTGGCTCAATCCATTGAAAATAAGCTTCTAGGTAAGTCCAAAGAACAAAAAATTGCGAAACAAAAACCTACTCCCCAGCCAACAGTAACTACCCCAAAATCCGCCCCCCGACATGTGCCTCCTAAAACTCCGACCGTAGAAAAGAAAAAGAGTAACACCATGCTCTATATTCTGGGTGGGGCGATTTTAATTGGAGGCGGTGTAGCCGCAGCCATGGCTTTGAGTAAAAAAAGTGAAGAAGAACAACCAAAACCACCTGCAAATAGTGATGTGTCTATGACTATAATTATCCCAGGATTTTAAAAGGAGGAGAATGAAACATGAAAATGATATATCGTACATTGGTTGTTGGAATGGTTGGGTTTGTTTTGTTTTTTACCCAATGCCAACGCAGTTTCGATACGGTTACACCGGATTCAAACAGTCATGTCCGTTTTCAGTTTAACTTTAAGCAGGACCAATCCCAGAATGTAGTAACTTCGGATAACGGGCAAAAATTTACCGGGCGCATTTATATCGAAGTTACTGGACCCAATATGAATAAAATAAATCGGACAGTAAATATTTCCGGTGACCAAATTACTGTAAATATGACGATTCCCCAGGGAGATAATCGACGCTTTGTTATTTATGCACGAGATAATAAGGATGTTACATGGTTTAAAGCAGATACAACCGTAAATTTAAGAAAACCAAAAATAAATTTTTCTATTGAAATGAATCCATCTTTTAGACTCGTTCTTTATAAAGTAGATGATAATACCCCTGACGCAGGATACTGGTTCGAATCGGAAGACACGTTAATGCTGAACTATTTTTATAGCCCCTCTCCCATTAATAAACTATTGTTCATTTCTATTTTTGATTTAGCAGACAATCAACAAAATGGAAACTATCGTTTAGTTGTTACTGATACTAACGGTACAATTTTGTGGAGAAGCATTCCTGTGGATTATATTGATATGGGAAAATGGATCGATTGGCATATCGTTGACGATGTTCGGGTTCCTCAGAATTTTTTAGTGGGAATTCAGTACACACAAGGCAGTAGCTATCCCAGGATTGGTCTGGATATGACTACGGTTTCGGGGCAATCTGTTGTCTATATTATTTCTTCAGATGATTTTTATCAAATTGATTTTGGAAACTGGATGATTCGTGCCGTTGTGGCAACTCCCACCGAAACCCAAAAAGTGCTTTCTCCCCAACCTTTCCCGGGATTTAAAAATTTGAAAACATTACCATTTAAGTCTGAAAAATAATTAAAATTTTTCTTCTTCTTTTGAGGCCATTATCCTGATGGATAGTGGCCTTTTTTTATTTAGTTTTCAGATTATTTATGTCATAATCGGCTTCCCTGAATTAAAACGTCTCAAAAAGCTATATTTCCACCGATGTTCCCGTTTGCCTCCGGATATTTAAGGCTGTTTAATGATATAAAAAAATTTTTTAATAAAAGTAACTTTTGGGTTGAAACATTCATCAAAAAATCTTAAATTTGTATGCTTATTTTAATCAGAAAGTTTGATATACGAAACAACGATATGAAGCTGGGATCGAAAATACGACGGTTGCGAAAGTTGCGAGGGTTAACCATTGAAGAATTGGCCGAGAAGGCGGATTTGACCAAAGGGTTTATTTCGCAGTTGGAGCGGGATTTAACGGTACCTTCGGTAACAACATTGAAACAGATTCTGGATGTTCTGGGTGTGACGCTCTCTTCTTTTTTTTCGGATATTTCCGAGCGGGAGCGCAATATTTTTACCAAAGAAGATCGAACCGTCGAGGTTGCCAAAAATAATTATCGGGTAGAGCAGTTAATTCCCAAATTGAAGTACCTGGAGATGGAGCCGGTATTGTTAATTCTGGAACCGCTGGTGGAATACAAAAAACATTTCGAAGACGATGAAGGATTTGGATTTATCGTGAAAGGAAAAGTGGAACTCCAGGTGGAAGATGAAAAGCGCATTGTAAATCGTGGCGACTGTTTTTACGTGTTTTTTGATAATTTATTACGAATTAAAAATTTATCCAATAAAAATGCAGAAATATTAATGGTGAACTATTAAACAGAAGGAGATCGGAAGTTGAATGCGTTAGGGCGTCATATTTTGGCTGAGTTTTATGAGTGCGATCCTGAAATTCTCAATGATGTGGAAAAGGTTGAGATTTACATGAAGCGTGCAGCGCTGGAATGTGGTGCAACCATTGTAAATTCCGTATTTCATACTTTCAATCCCCATGGGGTAAGCGGAGTGGTGGTGATTGCCGAATCGCATCTGGCAATTCACACCTGGCCAGAGTACGGGTATGCTGCTGTGGATGTGTTTACCTGTGGTGACACTGTTGATCCCTGGGTAGCCACCCGGGTGCTTCAGGAGTCGTTCCGGGCAAAGAATATCAAAACAGTCGAATTAAATCGGGGCGAACTGGAAGATCACAAAGTGCTCCACCATAAACCGGTAATGCTCGACAATCAGGATTGACCATCAGGATTAAACTTATTCCGGGAAAGAAACGCAATGTTTGTTTCTTTCCCGGGTATAATTCCAGCCTTTTTCTCTTTTTCCAGAGTAGATTCTCCTCTAAAAATTTATTACATTTAGCCAGATTTTTATATAGGATACTGGCTAAATATGTCCGTTGGTTTCGAAATTTTACAGGATTTAAAACTAAACCGTTTTGTCGCTATCGACATAGAGACAACGGGATTGGATTATTCCACCCAGGCAATTATTGAGTTTGCCGCAATCCGTTACGAAAACGGTGAAGCCACGGATGAGCTCAACTTTTTAATCAACCCGGAACGTCCTATTCCCGAATACATAACCCGAATTACCGGTATAGAAGACGCCGATGTGGCTCATGCTCCCCGGCTGGAAGATGTATTAGATGAGATTCTTCATTTCTTAGGAGATGACCCCCTCGTTGGGCACAATATTTACTTCGACAGCTCTTTTCTGGAATATCATTTTCGCCGTCTGAAAGGAATTGGAGATGAAGAGAAAATCCGGCATTTTATTATCTTAAACAGTGAACAATACGACACGCTTCTGTTAACCAAAACCTTCTTACCTTTTCTCTCCGGATACTCTCTGGAAAAAGTCGCCGAATATTTCGAGATTCATTCTTCGGAATTTCACCGGGCTTTACCCGATGCCCAGGTAGCCGGGGAAATATTTCTACATCTGGTGGAATTGGCTCTGGGCATGGAGTTCCGGGATGCCCGGAAAATTCTGGAAATTCTGGAACCCACCGATGAACCCATCAAAACGTTTTTCTTTCATCTGAGTAATGTGCTGGCTTCCGGAAAGTACTCCTTTCCCTCCGGTTTTAATAAAGAAACGTTCATTTACAATGTCAATTTCTACAATATCATTGGGGAAAATGACACACCGGAGTCGGGCACTCTAAATCCGCAGTCTATTAACGAAGATGAAATAGCTGCTTTTTTCGATGAAGGGGGAGCACTTCAGCAATCGTTTGGTGCTTTTGAGTTGCGGGAGGCGCAAATCGAGATGGCGCGCGCAGTAGCCCGGGCATTTAACCAGCAGCAGTTCCTGGTGGTGGAAGCCGGAACCGGTACCGGTAAATCCATGGCGTACCTGCTGCCAGCTATTAAATGGGCAATTAAAAATTACGGCCCCCTGGGGCGAGTGGTGATTAGCACCAATACCAAAAATTTGCAGGAACAGTTGTTCTTTAAAGATATCCCCATCATTCATTCCATTCTCAAAGAAAAGTTTAAAGCGGTATTGTTGAAGGGGAAGGGGAATTATCTGTGTCTGGATAAGTGGTACACTTTACTGAACGACATGCGCTACCGTTTGAGTCCCCATGAACGGGTGAAAATATTACCGCTGTACTTCTGGGTAAAAAACACTCAAACCGGCGATATTGCAGAGAATAACGGATTTTCTGTTGA
>JALWDQ010000805.1:0-2565 GCA_027039625.1 Calditrichia bacterium
CAGAAAGAAGTCAAAAAGCCGGGGAAATAGTGCCTGCCACCTGCTTCATATTCAGAGCACGAAATTACGTTTTTTAAAATCATCGACACAAAAATAACCCGGGGTTATCCGCGCGTTGTTAAAACCGTGGGAGCATCGCCACCTCAGTATCCGGAATATGATGAGGAAGAATGATCCTGACAACTGCACAACTTTCTATCAGGAATAGAAACTTTTTGAGGAAAGTTTGCATTTGCAATAGAAGATTACTAAATTGTCCCCGGCTTTTGCGAAAGCTCCTATTATAGGTTGCTAATTTTCATTCGTGCTTATTCGTGTAATTCGTGGTTAAATTTTATTATGGATCGTCAAACGCTCATTTCCATTATCTTAGATCAAAGGGAATATTATCAAAACTTTCAATTTATTCCCCGGCTGGACGATTTAAAAATCTCCCAAGGCAAGGAAATTACCATCATATCCGGAATACGACGTTGCGGAAAATCCACTTTACTCCAGGAGATAAGGACAAAAAATAAAGAATCCGATTATTTTTTGAATTTTGATGATGAACGTTTAATTCAGTTTACAGTAGAAGATTTTCAACTTCTTTACGAAGTTTTTATCGAGTTATTCGGTGAACAATCCACATTTTATTTTGACGAAATCCAGAATGTAAAAAACTGGGAACGATTTGTACGCCGGCTTTATGATACCGGTAAAAAAGTTTATCTTACCGGTTCCAATGCTTCCATGCTGAGCAGAGAACTGGGTACCCATTTAACCGGTCGTTATATTCAATATGAACTTTTTCCATTTTCGTTTAAAGAGTTTCTGAAATTAAACCAGGTCAATTATACCCCGGAAGATTTCTTTAAGACAACCGGTAAATCGAACTTAAAAAAATGGTTTAATCAATATTTTAAAGCTGGCGGATTTCCCGAGTATTTGCAAAACAGGAACAGGGACTATCTGAAATCCCTTTATGAAAGCATCTTATATCGAGATGTTCTGGTACGCAACAAGTTGACAAACGAGAGAGAAATTCTTGAGCTCATGTACTACTTATCCAGTAACATCAGTCGCTTGGCCAGCTACAACAGCCTGAAAAACATCATAGGGGTAAAAAATGCCACCACGGTAAAGCGCTATCTGGAATATCTCCAGAATACCTATTTATTGTTCCTGGTTAATAAATTCGACTATTCCTTAAAAAAGCAGTTGCTAAACCCCAAAAAAGTTTATCTAATTGATAATGCTTTAGCGAATGAGATTGGTTTTCATACCTCAGAAGATAACGGGTACTTGCTGGAAAATTTGGTTTTTATTGAATTAAAACGACGGGGAAAACAAGTTTATTATTTCAAAAACAATTTCGAATGTGATTTTTTAATTCGGGAGAAAAACAAAATTACTGCAGCCATCCAGGTAAGCTGGTCGCTGGAAAACAGCAAAACAAAGGAACGTGAGATTGCCGGTTTAAAAAAGGCCATGGAAGCATTTGGTCTGGATGAAGGTCTCATTTTAACGGAGAGTGAATCCGAAATTTTAAAATGGGATAAAAGAAATATCAGAGTTTTACCCGTGTGGCAATGGCTTTTGCAGGAAGAAAATGAACAGTCATCAAACAGTTAGTTAAACAGAGCAACAAAAAACATAAGAATCGTTTTAACTGTAGAGAATCGGTTAATCACCCGATAATGTTGTAAAATCTGTTCCGGATGAATTGTGGACGCGGTATGGGCACAATCTAATTTCAAACGCCATTCAATTTAGGTATCACAATTCTTCCTGAGAAAATAAACCAAATGGGCGATAGAACGAGGATTTGACCTGATGATAACCGTTCCTGCTCGTTCTATCGCCCACTCAATTAATTGTTGGGCAACACCTTTCGTTATTTCATAAAGCCGTGATGACAGCCTTTACCTTTGCCCATGGGCTTTTTGCCGTGGGGATGCATTCCGCCATGATGCATTCCACCCATCCCTTTACCGCTTAAAATCATGGCATCGAATTTTTTCTTCTGGGAGTCATCCAGCAAAGCGCGCACTTTTGTGAGGTGCTCGGCACGGATGGTGGCCATCTGTACCCGAATATCGCTAATTTCTTTGATTTTAGCTTTAATTTTACCCATATCCGGTTTTTCTGCGGTAAGCAAAAGCTTCAGTTCATTGCGTTTGGCAACAACCTGGCTCCGAAGGGGGAGCATCTTCTTTTGCATTTCCAGGCGTAAATTGGCGAGCTGATCCAGTTGGGTTTCCGTTAACCCCAGGGCAGCACCCAGGCGCGGGGGCATGGGGACTTCATCCATCATGGGACCTGGAACTCCCGGTGGCATTTGGGGTGCGGGCTGGGCCAGGGCTAAACTCATTATAAAAATAACTAATAAACTACTGAGAGCCAGAATCTTTCTCATGGCATCCTCCTTTGTGGTTTTGGTTGATGAAATGGTTTATTGGGAAAGGTATCATTCAAGTTTGGTTCCGGGGGAATAGGCTCGCTTGGGAATCGCGGGGCATGCATCCCGGGGCGATGCCAGTAAAATCCACCGACCCGTTCCAGCATACGATAAAATTCCTGTCG
>JALWDQ010000806.1:0-2562 GCA_027039625.1 Calditrichia bacterium
AGATATCCGATATGCCGGGTACGATCCACCCAGATGCGGTTGCGAGTTAACAATCCGTGCAGTTCTTTGAGCACTTTGGGAAATTTCTTCAGGAAGTTATTGACCATCTCCACAAAATCGTGAGGGACATCCCGCGCCAGTCCGCCAATGCGGGTGTAGCTGGTGGTCATCCGGGCACCGGTGGTGTGTTCAAAAATATCGTACAACCATTCGCGCGCTTCAAAACCATATAGGAAGGCAGTAAAGGCGCCAATATCCAGAGCATGGGTGCCTACCCATACCAGATGGTCGGCAATTCGGGAAAGCTCATTGAGGATGACCCGAATATACTTGGCGCGCTCGGGAATCTCGATGCCCATTAACCGCTCCACCGCCTGGGCAAATCCCGCATTATTGGCCAGCGGGGAGAGGTAATTCATCCGGTCGGAGAGGGCAATCCATTGATTGTACGTCTTATATTCCCCCAGCTTCTCAAATCCGGAATGCAGGTACCCAATGTGAGGCTCGGCTTTTACCACCACTTCCCCATCCAGTTCCACAACCAAACGCAACGTACCATGCGTTGCCGGATGCTGGGGACCCATGTTGAGAACCAATCTGTCTCGCTTAAGCTCTTGCACAGTTTCAGGCATATCGTTTCACACCCGTTTTTTCCAGATAAATCGTTCGCTAATTAATCTATTCTAAAGGAACAGCCATCGTTTTCGTTTTACCGCATCGCAATGCTACTTCAAATCCAGAATCACGTCACGTTCACCGCGACCTCGTAAGGGATAGTCTTTACGCAGGGGATAGCCGTCAAACACATCCGGCGTGAGGATACGGCGTAAATCGGGATGTCCCAGGAAGTTGAATCCAAACATCTCGTAGGCTTCACGTTCCAGCCAGTTGGCCGCATTCCATAACGGCACCATGCTGGGAACATCCAGATCATCCTCGGGAACCCCCGTTTTTACCCGTACCCGGTGATTATTCTTAAAGGAATACAGGTGGTACACGACATCGAACCGGGGTTCGCGTTCCTGTTTCAGGAAATCCACCCCGGTCAAATCGGTAAGGTAATCGAATTGAAGGTTGGCATCTTTTTTCAGAAACTCCATTAATTCAAATACCTGATTTTTGGGGATGCGAATACTCAACATACCCCGAAATTCTTCAAAGGTTGCTTCAGGAAATTTTTGCGACACTGCATCCTGAATGTGTTTATTCTCAATCATTGGCTACTCCCACTTAAATGCACCGCGTTTCCAGAGGTAAAGGTAACCGGCAAATAAAATTCCGATAAACACCATCATCTCCCAGAAGATAAACATGCCATGGGAGAGGAACTTTTTGTACACCACCGCCCAGGGATACAGAAAAATCACTTCCACATCAAACAGAATAAACATCATGGCTGTAATGTAAAAGCGGATGGGGAAACGAACCCGGGCATCCATCTGCGGTGGTAAACCCGACTCATACACCGTTTGTTTTATGGTATCTTTTACACGGGGACTGATGATGTGACTTAAAATCAGGATCGCTGCAGCAATAACCAGAGCCAGAATCATCAGTATGAGAATAGGCAAATATTGTGATAGCATAGAAACATTTCCTGATTGTTTTATCTTTCACTTATCATAATGACATGAATTTAAAATATTTGTAACAAAAATCAATAAAAAAATATTTTTTGAAACCCTCTTTATTGCACTACTGCTCTCAGCTTGTGTTTATTAGAACAAACTTCAATATTATGTATCGCAAACTTTAGTTTGCGAGGGTATGTAATGCAAACTTTAGTTTGCGAGCCAAAACAAAATTTTATTGAATTCCACGTTTCCTTTGCTTTCCCACCTTTCTCGTCCTAAAAATCACAAATAGACACAATAACTATAATTCCAATCTTCCCACCTGGAGACCAATCCTGCTTTGACCGGATCGTACAAAATATACTCAATTATCCGAACTAATTCTTCTACATCTCGCACATAATGGTCATAACTTTCGTGGTGCCAGAAATATCCGTTACGGTTCAAAACCCGATTACACTGTTGGGCTGTTGCTCCTTTTAACAATTGCAACACTTTGGATAAAGGATACTTTTTCTTTTTTCTACCTACACTGATTTCTTTTTGCAAAACCGAAGCGAGGTTTTCTTCTTCTTTCAAATAAAATACTGAATGCACATGGTTTGGCATAATCGTGTAAGCTATTAAAGAATAAAACTTATCGTCCATCTCATGAAGTTTATTCTTTACAATATCAGCAATTTTTTCTTCCTTTAACCACACCGGACCAAACGCGGCGTGATTCAGTAATTGATCAAATTTGCCGAAATACTTTTTTTGAATTAAATATTTTTCCTCATTAATCTTTTTTCGGTTATTTCCATATTTTGAGGTTAGCTTTTCGATTTCCATTTCCATTTCTGATTTCAGCTTTTTAATCACATATAGGGGTAATGAACCCTTCAAACGAAACGTTATAAAAAACACGGCATCCTCCGGATGGAGATGCGGTAAATTCCGCCGATATTGGATCATTTCTTAAATATTCCCTGGAAACTCCCACTACAAT
>JALWDQ010000807.1:0-2561 GCA_027039625.1 Calditrichia bacterium
GGGCTTTCGGGGGATGGCGGGAACCTCCACCAGAGGTTTTTCTTCAGGAAGAGCGTCTTGCAGAAGCTGGGGGAGATCCATTTTGCGGGCGTTGCCCACCACCCACTGCACACCTGGCAATTGCAACAGTGCTTCGCGCTGAATTTGTGCCTGACACCCCACCAGAGCAACCCGGGCCCGGGGATTCATCCGACGAATTTTATTCACCAGCTTGCGGGTATCGGTGTCCCCGTTCTCGGTAACGGTGCAGGTGTTAACGACCACTACATCCGCTGGCTCCCGAAAATCCACCACACGGAAACCCTGTGCTTCGAAATTGCGCTGAAGGATGGCGGTTTCTGCCTGGTTTAACCGACACCCCAGTGTATAAAAAGAAACTCGGGTATTCATCATCTTACTTCACCTAAAATTGCCCGGAAATATAGGAATAAATGTAGATTAATTCAAATTGGGAATCAAAAATGAGGGAAGAATTGAGAAGGATTAACTGAATGTAGAAAGGTAGGGGTATAGGGCATCCGAACGGATCCCTTTGGCATAGGGCATAGGGCATAGAGCATAGAGCATAGAGCATATCCAGCGTAATGCGCAAACTTTCCTGGTTACTCTCGGGGGTGAGCCCGACTAAAGCGCAAACGTCCCTGTTTGCTTTCGGGATTGAATCTTCCTGGATTCAAAATTACCATCCTTTAGAGACACGATTTCAGGCATGGGGATTGGGATGAGATGCCTTTTTTAGGTTTGTAATCTGCAGGCGCGAAACCTTTGGAGTTTGGTGTTCGGCTCTTTGTTGTCATTACTTTTACTACCTTTAGCGCACCAACAGCATCTTCCGGGTAAAACGCAAGTTCTGGGTCAAAAGTTGGGCAAAATAAATACCGGATGGCATGGGGTTCCCGACAGTATCGGTACCATCCCAGGTAAATGCGTGAACGCCCGCTGTTCGAAATCCATGAAAAAGAACCTTTACCTCTTTCCCGGCAACATCGTAAACAGCCAGATGGATTTTCCCATCACGGGCCAGACGTATCGGAAGGGTGGTGGTGGGATTGAAAGGATTGGGGTAATTGGGGAACAAGAAGTAATGATCGGATATGTTCGAGGAATGCTCGTCCCCGGTTTGCTGGTTTACCCGCAAGGTAATTGTGCGCAGAATGTGCCTTTCTCCGGAATAGTCCACCTGCACCAGTCTGTACCGAATGGACTCCCCGGCATTTCCCGAAATCATATCCACTGTGTGGTAAGAGATCGGAGAACTACTGGTGCCTTTTCCTTTCAGTGCGGGATGCGTCTGGTAGGATTGGATTAGAGAAAAATCCGTTTCCCGGTCAGTTTTACGGTACAATTCGAAACCGGCATTCTCGATTTCGCTTTCCACCGTCCAGGTTAAAAATACCACATCTTTTTCCACCCGGGCAGAAAAGCTACTTAATTTCACCGGAAGCGATTGATCGTCTTCCGTTACCACCATCAATCCAAAGCTGTCGGCAATGGCTTTCCAGTCGAAACAAACAACTGTAAGGTCTTTATTCTGTGCCCAAAGAGCGCCATTGGGAAGATTGGGAAGAGGAACCTGAGTAAGGGCTAAACCATCTGTATTTTCTGGAACGTGATTCCCTTTTCCGACGAAAGTACCGATGTGGTGATAAGATTTTCGGGAAAATATTTCAAATTCAGTGGGGACCTGTTGGTCGGAAATAATCACATATCCACTATCCTGACCACAGTCGTAAATCACAATACCTTCAACATTACCGCTAAAATACCCCTGACCAAATTTTGTGATTAAACTCTCCCCAAATAGAGTGTACACATAAACTTCTCCCTGTTCATCTGCTACCAGCACCCGTTGCAAATAGTCATCCACTACAATAGATTCTTCTCCTGCAGGTTTCACAAAAAAAGTAGTATAGAAATCTGCACTTAATGTTCCTCCATTATCATATAATTTATAAATAAAAACAGGACGATCACTATCACCAGGGTCTACAATATAAACATATAAATTATTCTGATACCAGTTTACCGCGATTCCATACGGTCTACTCAAAACATCTTCTCCAAAACTTAACAAAAAGTCAATGCCGGGTAACTTAAAAACGGATACTCTATGATTATCCCTTTCTACAACTAAAAGCAAATCAATTTTTTGACCATTTAAAGTAAAATTATAGGCTATTGCAATACCAATAGGCGTCTTAAATTCTCCAGGTCCTGAACCTGAAGTTCCAAAAACACCCAAATATGTTCCAGAGGAAGGATTATCCATTTCCAAATTATCTGAACGTTTCGCTGTAACAAAAAGAATACTATTTGGTGGATCATCGGCTATCCAGATAGCAGGAGAGTCTAATTTATCTGTTTCAGAAACATAGGGAGTTTCGTAAACCTCAGGAATATATTTTATCTGTGCTATGTTTATCCCTGTAATTACAAATATTTTGAATATAATGAATATCCAATACAATTTAATTAATTTCATTACAAACCTATTTAATTAAATATCTATGTAGAAATAGAAAGTAAAATGTTGTAAATAATCAAAATATATTCTAAATAAT
>JALWDQ010000808.1:0-2561 GCA_027039625.1 Calditrichia bacterium
TTTGTTGCTTCTCATTTATAGTAAAACCGCTGCTTTTGGTGATTGTGGGCGGGAGGAAAAAGGATTTACCTGGGAGAAAACGGATCGGGTTCGGGAATTGCAAAAATATTTGTAGAACATTGACACCAATAAGTTTGGTTTAATTAAGGAAACCACAGTCAGATACTGATCTTCTGGAAAAACACAGAATGCACTGAATGAAATAAAAATGGAAATTGATTAATGTTCCAAGAATGCTGCGCATAAGATGAGCCCTCACCCGGGGCTTCGCTCTGGGCTATCGTTGTGTAAGCGCTTCGCGCTCTGCAGTCTAGGGGCGGATCGGTCGTTTTAAAACCCAACACTGGCGGGATGAAGAATCACCCATCGCGAAGCGATGGGATGCCATTAGCCCATATTTTCAAATATGGGTTAATGGTGTTCCAACACTCCAAAATTTGTCCCGTAGGGAAAATTGATAAACAATTATGAACGAGGAAATCTCATTCACCCCGTCCCTTCCGGGACGGGTAAATTGGGGTGTGGGTATTCATTCCCACAAATGAATTTGTGGGCTAGGTGCGTGCCGTCCCTGTCGGGACGGCTGTTTCCGCGGGGCTTCGCCCCAGGCTATCATTGTTTGAGCGCTTCGCGCTCGGGTTGGATGACCTTCGGTACATCAATCCATGATTGGAAAGAGAGATTCTTCGCTCCGCTGGCGCTCCGCTCAGAATGACAGGGGGGTGTTTCTGTCATTCTGAACCCCGCCGCAGGCGGGGTGAAGAATCTCCTTTGTAGGATACAGATGGGAGAAAGAGATTCTTCGTCGTTCCGTTTCGCGGAACTCCTCAGAATGACAGGGAGGTGGTGTTTCTGTCATTCTGAACCCCGTCGCAGACGGGGTGAAGAATCTCCTTCGGATGAAGGGGATGAATGGCTAAAATTCTTAGTTAAGATAATACTCCGTTCTGAAATTTTTCACTCCGCTGGCGCTTCGCTCAGAATGACAGGGGAGAGTATCTTCTGTGTTTTCTGTGTCTTCTGTGGTTTTAATTAAACTGTTAATTTAGAAAGCATTTCTTCCCACAAATGGAATTTGTGGGCTATGAGCATGCCGTCCCTGTCGGGACGGCTGTTTTCCCCGGGGCTGCGCGCCGGGTTACCTTTGTTTGAGCGCTTTGCGCTCGGTTTTTTACCTTCCCTTGAATTTATCGAATCCTTGGTATTTTTTGACAGGGAACATCTCACGATATGGTTAAAATGTACTGTAATATTTTTCGTTGCGTACGTTGCGCCCGCTGCGGTTAATTTTTTTTGCATTTATACATTCAAAAATCTTTGCGTTCTTTGCGCCTACATTGCGCTCTTTGCGGTTCTAAAAAATTAACCGCAGAGTACGCAGAGAATGCGCAAAGGACGCAAAGAACAACAAAGGCATACCGGAACACAACAATAGGACATTCCGTTTATCCCTTCCCGCCCACCGGAATGGTTGTTTAATAGTCTTTCCTTCAGGAGAAGCGCGTTTCGGTCGTTGTTTCATAAAATTGAATTCAAATTTGTGAAAACCGGAATCTACCGTTATCTTTTATAGTTTCGGGGAATACCTGAAGCAAGAACACAAGGCATATTAAAAGAAACTTTCTTTTACCGGTTCAACCGGCAGGTAAATGGAATAAAAACGATCGTTCCCGATGAATCGACAGGAGCTCCGGACCACACTGCTTGTAAGCGGATTGCTCACTTTAAGCTTTCCGCCCTTTCCGCTGGGATTTTTAGTACCACCGGCACTGGTGATTTATCTTCGCTTTCTGGAGGACAAATCCCCCCGCCAGGCGTTTCGGCTGGGTTACTGGTTGGGGTTCTTCTGGGGAACATTCACCCTGTTCTGGATTGCCTCCAGTACCCTGCCCGGTGCCATCGTGACCATTCTCATCAATTCCCTGCACTATGCACTGGTGTGGTGGGTGTATGTGCTGCTACGGCAGCGGGGCAGGGGATGGGCGCTGTTCACGCTCCCCTTCTTCTGGACGGCGGCAGAGTACACCCGGCAATTCAGTGAGCTACGGTTTAACTGGCTCACCCTGGCATACACGCAAACATATTACCGTCCGCTGGTGCAAATCATTGAGGTAACCGGTTTCCTGGCCCTCTCTTTTGGAATCATGGTGGTTACGGTGCTTTTTTACCTGCTGCTGCGGGATTTCCCCCGCTGGAAGTGGCGTTCTTCCCTGGCCATTTTTGCGCTGATTCTGGGACTGCTGATTTACGGAGAGTGGCGTATTCACGTGCTGGAGCAGCAGGAGTATCCCCTTATCCGAGCGGCTCTGGTGCAGCCCAATGTGGATCCCTTCCAGAAGTGGGATCCTGCCTTTCAGAAGGAAGCATTCGACATGCTGATGCGTGCCAGTCGGGAGCTGGCACCGCAGCACCCGGATCTCATCGTCTGGCCGGAAACTGCCACTCCCTTCTATCTGCGGGCGCGGGGCGATGCCCTCATGCGCATCTTCCGCTTCCTGGATTCCACCCAGGTGTATCTGCTTACCGGCACCCCGGATTACCGTTTTGTGGAGCAATCGGGG
>JALWDQ010000809.1:0-2557 GCA_027039625.1 Calditrichia bacterium
ATCCATCCACCATTTTTTAGTCCTGTAAGGACGACAGAAATAAATGTGAATTAGGAATTTTGCAACCGCAGAAGTCGCTGCGTGTTTAAAACCATAGAAGGCACAGAAAAGAATGAAAAATGAAAAATGAAAAATGGATGTTTGTGCCGCCAAAGAAAAAGGATATTTTTAAATCAGATACTCCAGGTCACCAGAATGGAGCATCTAAAATTAGAGAGACTATCAGCTGGCAGGATGGGAGGCCACGGAGTGGCCGATTGCACATAGCCCATGGCCTCCGGCCATGGGAAAGAGGGCACACCACCTATTTCAAGTCCCGAAGGGACGACTGAAATAAACAGGAATTAAGAATTTTGCAACCGCAGAAGTCGCTGCGTGTTTAAAACCACAGAAGGCACAGAAAAGAATGAAAAATGAAAAATGGAAAAAGGAAATTTGTGCCAAGAAGAAAAAGGATATTTTTAAAACAGATACTTAGGGTCATTAAAATAGGGTCTCTGGATTAGAGAAACTATTATCTGGCAGGGATGAGGCCACGGAGTGGCCGACTGCACATAGCCCATGGCCTCTGGCCATGGGAAAGAGGGCACACCACCTATTTTCACGTCCCGAAGGGACGACTGAAATAATTTGGTATTTTTTACCACGTTTTTCCAGAGGTGGTTTTTTCAAACATTAGCCGGAGCCCATAGAAAAATTCGGATTACCGGCTGTGCTGCTGAAACCACTGCCGAAAAAATAGCAAATGGCGGGGCAAGTCCTGCACCCAGTACTCCCAGCTGTGTCCCCCGGGACGTTCGCAATAATGGTGGGCAATTCCCAGCTTCAGCATTTTCTGATGCACTTTGCGGTTGGATTCCAGAAAGGGATCGTTCACCCCACAATCGAATACGATGCCGCAGTTTTTCCCCTGCAATCGCTCAATCAAATAGAGCACGGAATTTTGCTTCCAGCGCTCGGGGAATTGCTGATAGGGACCCAGCAGTTTCCCCACCCCGTATTTTTCGGTGGAGGGGGTCAGTTCCAGCACCCCGCTCATACTTCCCGCAGCGGCGTACAACTCCGGATGTTTACAGAGCAGCGAAAGCGCGCCATGCCCTCCCATGCTCAATCCGGTAATAAATCGTCCCCGCCGGGAAGCCACGGTGCGGTAATGATTGTCGATGTAATACACCACCGTACGGGTAATGTAGGTTTCGAACTGAAATTCGGGAAGGATGGGACTGTTCACATACCAGCCATCGTAACCACCTTCGGGACACACCAGGATGAACCCGTAGCGATCGGCCAGGACGGCTAAATCCGTGTGCCGCATCCAGTCGCGGTATCCGCCGCTCCAGCCATGCAGCAAGTACACCACCGGGAATCGTTCTTCAGTATCTAAATACTGTTCGGGAACCACCACAATAGCCGAATAGGTTTTTCCCATTTCCCGGCTGGGTATCGCCACCGTGTCCACCCGGGCACCCCAGCTTACCGAATATCCCACAAGAATTATCAAAAATAGAATGCGCTTCATCGTGTCTCCCTTTCCTGTGCAGATGCGTTAATTCAATTCATTTTTTTGAAAAAAACAAATTGCCTTCCCTGTCTCTTTCGCTTTCCCCAAAATCACGTAAACCAACCGAGATAAATGCGGGCATCCTACGTTTCTTTCACCGAATTTTCAATCCCTTTCCATCCCGAAATTAATGGCGTTCTGTTTCCGCTGTCAAATCATTTGTTTCAACACTTTGTACCAGGATAGGGGAAATCGGATGCCATCCGGGAAATTTTTTTATTATAAGGGAAAAGTCATATTAACAGAAGCTTTTTAGCCGGGGTGCAGGAACCGACTCTTCCGGGAACCTCACCTTTACTTCACCTTTACTGGAAGTAAAAAAAAGTCACAGGGGGAATTTAGCCGGAACAAAAAATTTCCCTGTTTGTATTTTCACCATTTTCACTTTAAAATAAATATTTACGATGTATATATGAAGCTATTGGTAATTTGTCTTTTAAAATAAAAGGAGAATGTATGAGCCGGTTTGTTTCGTTCCTCGTCCTGCTACTTGTACTGGTTCTTTCAATTCAAGCTCAGAATTCCGATCAGATTCTTTCGGTGAAAGTTTACTCGGCCACCAACAAATTGCAACGGGGTCAGAGTACTCCTCTGGCTGTGGAATTGACGATTAATCCACCGTACCATGTGAATGCCAATGTACCCTCTGCGGAATATCTCATTCCCACTGTGGTGGAGTTTGAGCCAATTGAGGGAATTACCTTCGGGAAGATGACCTATCCCGAAGCGGAAATGAAGCAGTTCGATTTTTCCGAAACGCCGCTGGCGGTTTACGAAGGTACGGTGTATGTGTTTACCACCATTACCGTTTCACCGGATTTCGCCGGGGAGAAGGTGGAGTTAAGCGGTAAGGTAAGTTACCAGGCGTGTGATGACCATACCTGCCAGGCGCCTGCGGATTTAATTTTTAAGGCAGTGTTACCGGTAGCCGCCCAGGGGGAAGAGGTAGAGGCGGTACATCCGGAAATTTTTTCCCAGAGCCAGAAACCCGAAACC
>JALWDQ010000810.1:0-2557 GCA_027039625.1 Calditrichia bacterium
GCTATGTTGAGTGTTCCACCGGTTTTTAACCGGGTGGGCAATATTTACGATATTCAAAAGTTAAAAATCCGAAATTTATTTGAAGAATTTAGCCTTTTCTGTAAGACTGCATATCCGCTCTCCCGGTCGAAATCCACTGCCAGAACGAAACAGTATGCTTCGTTGGCAGATAGTGTGATTCAACAAATTTCCCTAAAATATAATTTGAAACTTTCCCCATCGGATTTAAAACAGCTCTGTGAATTGGAGAAGAAGAGGGAACTTAAAGATTTTCTGGAATATTTTCTTAATTTATTGCACACGGTTTTTCAGGAAGGAATCATTAATATTCCCGTAGAGCAGATTGAAGAAGGTAAAGTCACCTTTATTCAAAATGGAATTGAAGAGATTTACGATGCGAATCAAATCCTGGATGAGGAACTGGCTCGCCAGAAGGTTTTAACTCAAGTAAAAAAGCGTTATGCTCAGGATTCTTTTGAGTTCGCTTTTGCCCAGAAATTACTGAACACTTTTTTAGTTCCCAATTTAATTCTGGATGAGCAGGAGACGAAAAAGCGGAAAGATAAAGCTGTTCACGATGTTCCCACTACCAGTGGTTTTGTGTATAAAAATCAGCGTATTGTGGACAGCCACGAGATTGTGACACAGGAAATCTACCAGAAACTTCGCTCGCTGGCAATTGCTTTAAAGGAACGAAGCAGCCAGCGGGGCGGATTCTACCGATTTTTGTTCCTTCTGGGCGAGTACATCTTTTCTATTCTGGTGGTGCTGGTATTGGGATTGTACATTTTTTATTATCGTCCCAAGCTTTTTCACGACAATAAACTGCTGTTTTTAATTACCACCGTTTTATTGCTCCAATTCTTCCTGGCAATTCTGGTGGGAGGCGTATTGAAATGGAATTACACTGCTATTCCCATTACCGTTGCTCCCATGTTGCTGTCCATGCTGCTGGATGCACCCATTGCCTTTATTGGTACGGTGATAACCAGCGTGGTCATTGGAGCCAGCCAGGGAAACAATTTTTACCTTAGTTTGATGACGTTTATTGTGGGCACCATCGCTTTATTCTCTGTACAGAAAATTCGCAATCGGGGTCAGATGTTCCGGGCGATGCTTTACATTACACTGGGGTATGCCCTGGTTAATTTCAGCCACGGATTTGTCCACTACGAACCGTTTAGTACGATGGTGAAAATGTTCTTTTTCTATCAGGTGCCCAATGCCATTCTAGCTCCTACGGCTATTTTTCTGCTTATTGGAGTCTTCGAACGATTTTTCGATGTCACTACCGATATCACTTTGCTGGAGCTTTCGGATTTAAATCATCCTTTGTTGAAAAAGTTATCGGTGGAAGCGCCGGGTACCTTTCACCACAGTATTATTGTGGGGAATTTAGCGGAGGCAGCGGCGAAAGAAGTGGGAGCAAATTCCTTGCTAGCTCGGGTGGGGTGTTATTATCACGATATCGGAAAAATGGTACGTCCGGAATATTTTGTGGAAAATCAATCCGGTACGGTAAGCAAGCACGAGAATCTGACTCCAACCATGAGCGCTCTGATCCTGGTGCAACATGTGAAGGCCGGTCTGGAATTAGCCGAGCAGTACAAATTGCCGCGGGCGGTGAAACAATTTATTCCGGAGCACCATGGCACCAGCCTGATGGAGTATTTTTACCAGAAAGCGCGGGAAGTGATGAATCCTAAAGATATTAATGAAGCGGATTTTCGCTATCCGGGTCCCAAGCCGCAATCTAAAGAAACGGCCATTGCCATGCTGGCAGACACCATCGAAGCGGCAGCTCGTTCCCTGACCAATCCCACACCGCAGCGGATTCGTACCCTGGTGGAAAATTTGATCCAGAAACGTTTTCAGGAAGGGCAACTGGACGAGTGCGATTTAACATTGCGTGATCTCAATCGCATTAAGGAAGCGTTTATTCCTATTTTAATGGGAATCCATCACATTCGAATCGAATATCCCGGGGAATCGAAAGAAGAGAAGAGCGAGAAAGACCGCAAAAGCACTGCTGTGAAAGACAACGGGAAGGCAAAAGAGGCGGCTCAGTCTTCCGGGGAGGAAAATTCTTCCCGGGTGCCCGCAACCACACCCCATCCGGAAAGCGGCGATAAAAAGAAAACATCGCTGGAGGAAGGAAAACATGAAAAGAAGAAAAACCCTCATTCAAATAAGCCTGGAAAAGAAAATTCCGAACCTGCCGGAAAAAGCCATTAAGCAGCTTATCGAAAGTGTGATTCGGGAACTCAAACTGTCTGCCCGGGAAATCCACGTAATCTTTGTGGATGATGAATATCTGCGGAAGCTTCACCGGGAATATCTACACGACGATAGCTACACCGATGTGATGACGTTTAATTTGAGCGATTTCGGCGAGGTGGAAGGAGAAATTTACATCAGCGTGGATCGTGCCCGGGTGCAGGCCAGGCAGTATCAGGTGAGCGTGGAGGAAGAAATTGCCCGGTTAGTCATCCATGGTTTGCTGCACCTGAAAGGATATGATGATGCCACCCCCGCTGAACGCCAGAACATGCATCAA
>JALWDQ010000811.1:0-2551 GCA_027039625.1 Calditrichia bacterium
CCTCTCCCAGCAGCGCCCTATCTGCCTGCTGCAGAAAAAGCATCCCAATCCCATTGCTCCCTCTGTTTCGCCGGATAACGATTATCTGGGAGTGATGCTGCCTTACACTCCGCTTCATTATTTGTTGATGCGAGAAGGGGAGTTTCTAGCACTGGTTATGACTAGCGGCAATTTAAGTGAAGAACCGATTGTGTACCGGAACGAAGAAGCCCGGGAACGTTTGCGGGGCATCGCAGATTTCTTTTTGATGAACAATCGGGATATTTACCAGCGTGCGGATGATTCGGTGGTGCGGGTGCTGGCGGGGAAAACCGCTTACATCCGGCGCAGTCGGGGATTTGTCCCCCGACCGGTGATGGTCAGCGAATCGCTTCCTTCCGTGCTGGCAGTGGGTGGGGAGTTAAAAAATGTAATTTGTTTGAACAAGGAGCAATTCTTCTTTCCGGGGCAACATATTGGAGACCTGGAAAATCTGGCCACCCTGGAGTTTTTTGAAGAAAGCATCAGGCATTTTCAAAAAATTTTGCAAATTGAACCGCAGCTGGTGGTGTGCGATATGCACCCGGAATACCTTTCCACAAAATGGGCCCGGGAGCAGGAACGCTGGCCTGTGGTGGAGGTGCAGCATCACCATGCGCACATTGCTTCCGCTATGGCAGAAAATCAATTAAAAGGGGAAGTGATTGGGCTGGCACTGGATGGTACCGGTTATGGCACGGATGGTACCATCTGGGGCGGAGAGGTGCTCATTGCCAGTGAGGTACAGTTTCGGCGGGCCGCTCATTTCCGAAAAGTGCCCATGCCCGGGGGAGAAAAAGCCATTCGGGAACCCTGGCGTATGGCCACTGCCTACCTGCAAGAGGCTTCAATTCCCTTTGAGCCGGAATCGTTTTTCCCGGATGTTACACCGGAGGAGGCACATCTGGTGCACCAGATGCTGCAGCGGCGCTTCAACACCCCCTTAACCAGCAGTTGTGGCCGCCTCTTTGATGCGGTAGCGGCGCTGGCGGGATTACGCCACCGGGTAGGGTACGAAGGGCAGGCCGCCATGCAACTGGAAGCTCGCGTGGCGGTTGGGGAGAATGATGCAGGGGATGCCAGCTATCCGTTACCGGTACGAGGAAACCATTTCCCGCTGGAACTGGATTGGCGTCCTTTACTAAAAGCGGTGTGGGAAGATATTTCCCGGAAGCGTTCGGTAGAAGAAATCAGCTCAAAATTTCATGCGAGCGTCATTCAGGCGCTGGTAGAGGTTTCCCGGCGTATTCGCCAGGAGGCAGGGTTAGAGCGGGTAGTGTTAAGTGGGGGCTGTTTTCAGAACCGGATTTTGAGCGAAGGATTGATTCAACAGTTGCGTGCAGAGGGTTTTCGGGTGTATTATCATACCGTAGTACCACCGAACGACGGGGGACTTTCCCTGGGACAGGGATATATTGCTGCAAATCAACTAAAACAGGGGATGATTCCATGATGAAATATTTAACGGAATTTCGTGATAAGGAAATAGTGAAGAAGCTGGTGAAACAGATTGAACGGATTGCCAGTGGATTGCCTCATATAAAACTGATGGAAGTGTGTGGAACGCACACCATGTCCATTGCCCGGTTTGGAATTCGTCATTTACTGCCTGAAAATATTGAACTGATTTCCGGTCCGGGATGCCCGGTGTGCGTGACACCCAATGCGTATCTGGATCGGGCTATTGCCATTGGCCGGTTACCCGGGGTCATTATTACCAGTTTCGGAGATATGTTGCGCATTCCCGGTTCTTCCAGCAGTCTGGAGCGGGAAAAGGCCGAGGGACGGGATGTGCGAATTGTGTACTCCCCCCTGGATGCCCTGCGCATCGCCGAGCAGAATCCCGACAAGCAGGTGGTGTTTCTGGGTGTAGGATTTGAAACCACTGTTCCCACCATTGCCGCCTCCATCTTAATGGCCAGGGAAAAAGGGTTGAAAAATTACACGGTTCTGGCGTCCCACAAAACCATGCCCCGGCCCATGGAATTGCTGGCCTCCGGAGACGAAGTTCAGCTTGATGGGTTTATCTGCCCGGCCCACGTTACGGCCATCATAGGGGCAAAGACCTACCAATTTCTGGCAGATGATTACGGAAAAGCCTGCGCCGTGGCGGGATTCGAACCGGTGGATATTTTGCAGGGAATCTACCTGCTGGTGAAACAGATTCGGGAGAAAAATCCCCATGTCGATAACGAGTACACCCGGGTAGCCACCTGGGAGGGCAATGTCCATGCTCAGAAGATTATTTATCAGGTGATGGAACCTTCCGATGCAGAGTGGCGGGGGATTGGCTGGATTCCCGGTAGTGGACTCCAGATTCGTCCCGAATTACAGGAGTTTGATGCGGAAAAACGTTTCGATGTGGAAGTGGAACCCACCAAAGAGCATCCCGCCTGCATTTGCGGCGAAATTATGAAAGGGGTGAAAAAGCCACCGGAATGTAAACTATTCGGTAAAGTGTGCACTCCCGTTAATCCCATTGGTGCCTGTATGGTGTCCAGCGAAGGAACATGTGCCGCCTATTACAAATATG
>JALWDQ010000812.1:0-7895 GCA_027039625.1 Calditrichia bacterium
TCGGAAATGCGAATGAGCGGAAGGAGTTCACCCCGAAGCCGCAATACCGCCGCATCGTCTATTTTTTCAATCCGCTCTTTCACTTTAGCTGCCGGAATACGCACCAGCTCCACCAGATTGACCTGAGGCAGTGCAAAGCGGAGCCCTTGAACCCCCACAATTAAACTGGGAATAATTGCCAGGGTTAAGGGAAGTTTAATAAGGATCGTGGTCCCTTTACCCACCCTGGATTCAATATCCACCGAGCCACCCAGTCGAGAAAGGTTGCTGTACACCACATCCATCCCTACGCCTCGCCCGGAAACATCGGTCACTTTTTCTGCGGTGGAGAATCCCGGCTGAAAAATGAATCGGATGACCTCATTATCCGGCATGGATTCTAATTTTGCTTTGGGAGCAAGTTTCAATTGCAACGCCTTCTGACGAATTTTCTCAGGATCAATACCGGCTCCGTCATCTGCTACCTGAATGATGACCTGTCCCGCTTCGTGTTTGGCACTCAGTTTAACCGTGGCTGGTAATTTCTTGCCCTGCTGAAGGCGCACTTCCGGCATCTCGATGCCATGATCCACCGCATTGCGTACCAGATGGGTGAGCGGGTCGCCAATTGCTTCGATAATCGTCTTATCCAGCTCGACATCCTCGCCTTCGGTAATGAGGGTTACCTGCTTCCCCAGGCTCTTGGAAAGGTCGTGCACCACCCGTTGGAACTTGTTGAACACAATGCCAATGGGCTGCATTCGGGTGGACATGATGGCTTCCTGTAACTCCGAAGTAATTAAATCCACCCGCTGCACGGCATTTTCCAGCCCTTTTTCTTCGTGGGAATAAAAGTTCTGTAAAAGCTGATTTCGGGTAAGCACCAGTTCCCCCGCCAGGTTCATCAACCGATCCAGCAAATCCACATGAACCCGCAGGGTGCTGCTTTTGCTGATTACACTTCGCATCCGTGGGAGCGTTTTTGCTGGTTTGGAACCTGCTTCCGCCGATTTACCATCCCCACCGGAGGAGGCTGCTTTCTGCTCAACCGTTTTTTTACTTTTCTTTGTATTCTTAGGTGTTTCGGTTTTAGGTTGTTCTTCCGTTTTCGGTGCCGATTTTTCCTTCTGCTCCGGTGCAGAAATTTTTTCTTCTTTTACCTCTTCAACAGACTCAGAAGAAACGTCATCTGCCAGCGCATCGCTAATCTCGCTCTCTTTGTCCAGAGAAATTAATTTGTAATCTCTGGTTACCAGAAAAATTTGCTTTTTGGGGATGCTTATTAAAGACGGAATGATATAAGGTTCCAGTACCGTGGCAAATAACACATAAAAGGGCACCAGTACACTGGGACTCAGCATTTCCAATTCCGGTATCGCTTCCAGATCAATTTTTTGCTCCAGCACCGTACCCACCATCTTAATATCCGCTACCTGTTTTTCCAGGCAACGCTCTTTCTTGTCCAGGTCTTTTTCCCAGTTAAACATGGCCACATATAAAAACTTACCCCCCTTGCGTGCCTGCTGAAATTCTTGAGGAGTTCTCTTAAAAATAGTGTGGCCATGGGGGAGTTTTAGTTTAATCTGCTCTGCTGAATCCCCGGAAACTGTGTTTTCCTGTATCGACTCTGTAGCTGTTCCGGCATTGGGCTGTGTTTCTAACTCCGCTGCGGTGTTGCTTTCCGTAGTAGAAGCAGATTCGTTTTCTTCTTTCTTTTCTTCCTTGGCCGTTACATCTTCACCCTCCTCCGAAGGATTCTGCTGTGCCCGAACCACTTCTTCCAGCGCGGCCAACTGCTCCGAGACATCCACTTCCCCGCTCTCTTCCACATTCTCTATGAGGTCCTTCAGCACATCCAGCGAGGAGAGCAAAACACTCACCAATTCCGGTGTGGGAATAATGCGGCGATTGCGGATCTGGTTAAGTACATTTTCCATACTATGAGCCAGATCCTTAATCACCTCCAATCCTAAAAATCCGGCACCTCCTTTCACCGAATGGATGGCTCGAAATACACCATTCACCAGGTCTGCATCCACATCCTCGCCCATTTCCTCTATCTCTAAAAAACTGGACTCAATACCATCCAGGTGCTCCCGGGATTCTTCCACAAACATCTGCAAAAGTTCCTGGTCTTCAACAACCGCCATAGTGATACTCCACCTTAACTTTTTGCTTAAATTCTATCTTCCTAACCCCCGGTTATTGTTGATACTGAATTTCGAACAACCGGTGGAATTGTATTTCATCTAACAAATTTTTAAGAGAAAGTGGCACCTGCTCCAGATGAAGTTTTTTCTCCTGCTTGGCAGCCGTTTTGTAACTGGCCAGTAAAAATGCCACATCCAGGTGCTTTAAATTTTCCACATTCGCCAGGCTAATAAAAATATTTTTACCATTCTCTTTCAGAAGCGCCAGCATTTTTTCCTTTGCCTGTATCAAATTAACCATGTCTATTGGCAGAACCCCTTCCAATCGCAACGATTCCATTGAATTCCCTTTCCTGATTTTTGCCTGATTTTTCTTCTTTAGTTCAAATTTATTATCGGTGAGAAAAAAAGCGAACTTTAACAAATTTCGAATAAATTCAAATTAATTATTTCACAAATATTATTTTAAAGATGATATTAAATTAAAAATAAATAAAATGTTAGATGGGATTATTTATGTGTATAAATATCCGTTCTACAAAATGAAATTAAATATTTTTGCAAATTAGAGTATAATGGAGCTGGTAATCTGTTGTCCTTCCGCTGGTTACACTTTTCCCTTTAAACTTTCAAAGAAACTATCGATTTGATCCTGGGTAATATCGGTTTTCCGAATTTTATCCTTTGTTTCTTCTTGAAATCGCTTTAATTGTTCTTCCTGCATCTGCTTGCGAATTTCGTATTCGATGGCTTCAATCATGCTCCCTCCCAGGCTGGAATTCTTTCTAAGATTTAAAGACGACTGGAAGAAATTGATAAAGCGTTCATAAATCGCTTCCAGAATCTGATTCACATGATTCAATTGCTGCGTAGTAATATCCTGAAACTGAAAAGCAAAAGTCATATCCGACACGGCATTCGAAATCTCATCCAGTAAATTGAGCTGGGCTTGTTTGTCCCCATTTTGCTCAATTAAATTCCGTAAGGCGGTTAATTTTTCTGTCAATTTATCCAGGGTATCCAGCACCTGAACGGTAGCATTTTCCGTTGCCCGGGTTACATTTTCTATGTTTTCCTGAGCACTGGGAAGTTTACCGGAACTCAGTTTCATAAATGCATTAACTTTTACCATAATGGGAATAATATCCCGGACAAAGTAGAATAGCTCATTTACAATTGGGAGCACTTCTTCACTAATTCGAATCGACTCCTGAAGTTTTTCAATCTTGTTTAAAACAGCATCAAATCCTTTTTCCTCGCTCATGAACAATTTCCTCAGATTTCTCAGTGAGCATTATGTACAAGCGGACTATCCCAACAAGTCCTGAACTTTTTTACGCAACACATCCGGAGTAAAAGGTTTAACCACATAACCATTTACCCCAATCTTAATGGCGGTAATCACATCTTCTTCCATTCCCCGTGTGGTAATCATAAGAATAGGCATACGTTTATATTGCGCCATTCCCCGAACACGGGTCACCAGCTCTTTCCCATCCATTTCCGGCATATTCCAATCGGTAATTAATACATCGAATTGGTCTGCCTGTAACTTTTCCAGCGCTTCTACCCCATTCGCTGCTTCTACCACATTATTCATTCCAAATCGTTTCAGCGAATTTACAATAATACGCCGCATGGTTGGTGAATCTTCTACCACTAAAAATTTCTTGTCCACCATCGAAATACACCCTTATTTTGTTTTGGAACTTAATACACTCACTATATCATACTAATCGAAATTAAATACAAAAACTTAAGAGAGAAGTACATTTAAAAATGTCTATCGAGCTAGATGTTGCGTATTCTCCAATTAAACCGTATTAGTATTTTTGCAATTTATTAGCTAACAAAAATAAATTTTTTGTACTTTTTACAATTTAAAGTTAATTATACCCACTTTCCCCATTTACATCCAGCCATCCATTTCCACCTCTTGCTCGGATTTTATTTAACGCTTCTTCCGCTTTTTGAATGATTACATCCCGTTGCAGGTAATACACCGATGGAATACTCGTAATCACTCCCATGCTCACGGTTATCGAATATTGCCGGTTTACTTCCTCGTCGGGGAATGGTTTTTCTGCAATCACACGACAGATCTTCTGGGCTACAAAATGGGCCTGTGGTTGACCGGTATGGGGTAAAATTAAGGCGTAACGGTCAGAATTCCAGCGCCCGAAAATATCGGATTTGCGCACATTTTCCTTAACCCGGTGGGCAATCTGGCGCAGCAGGCGATCGCCGCTCCTAGGCCCATACACCCGATTAAATAAGGTAAAATCATCCACATCGAACAAAATAAAGGTGATGGGATATTCGTACCGCGCTGCTTTGCTTATCTCGCGGTTTAATGCTTCGTACACGTAGGAGTAGTTGTAAATTCCGGTGACTGAATCCAGAAATGACTTTTCACGAATTTGCTCCCGTAAATATCGAATCTCCTTTTCCAGCTCATGTATCCGATCCCGAGACTGAACAATTTCCTCCAGTAATTGCTCGTAAGGAATGATTTTTTTTCGCAGGAATTCTTCGTTGGACTGCAATACGCGAATGAGCGTTAAATTACTCAGCTCCGGATAACCGAAAATTTCCCCCAATTCAGGGAGTTTTTTCAAATAATCGACGAGATACTGCTGCAGGGTGGCGGGGGCAATTTTAAGAAACTGGTTAAACTGATTCTCGATTTTATGATAATCCACACTTCCGGGAATCCCCAGCAGGAGATCTGCCAGATGCTGGCTCAAACGTAAAAGATGCCCCATGCGCATCACTGCGTTCTCTTCCCGTTGTAAATCCTGAGGATGATGATGTAATCGCAGCGCTGCGAGATGTTCTTCGGGAATCCCCCACTCTCCCAAAATAAGAGCAGAAAGCGCGGCGTGATCTGTCTCCACAATTCCCAGTTCTTCCTTAACGCGATAATGAGGATTGCTAAGAAGATGCACCAATCGAGAGTAAATTTCCGGTAAGCTGCGCGACAGATACACCAAAGAAATATCCTGCAAATAAGTGAATAAACAGGCTTCTTCTGGTTGAATCGCCGGTTGATTTCGGGCAATATGGTGGGCAAAAAAAGCCGCCACCAGATTCCGTTTGTGCCATTCGGAATAATTTAAATGGTCGAATTCCCCGGCAGCATCCATTGTGCCCAGATAAAATATTAGCAACACATTCCGGACAACTTTAAGCTCTACTTTCTGCAATAGTTGACGAGCAGGAATTCCTTTGACTGAGACCCGGAAAAAAGAGGATTCCAGAACCGGTACCAATTTTTGCTTAAAGTTCTGGATATAAGCAACCGTTCCGGCACTTAACTCTTGCTTTTTCTTCGGCAAATAGGATACGGTAATTAACTCTTTTATTTGCTCCGGTAAGGGCTCTAGATAAGGGGATTTTTCCCAGATTCCCAATATGCGTTCCGTACGAATCACATTCCGTCTCCACTAAAATTAACAGAGCGCTGCAACATTTTTGGGGAGGATTGGTATGCGGCCCAAAAAACATCCATGTTTGCAGCGCTCCTCATCACCTGCTGTAATTATTACAATTACTGTGCCGGAAAATTTATACGGAAAGACAGTGCTTGCAACGTTTGTAATATCAACTGCTTAGAGGAATAAAATATATCGCGGTCACACTTTTCTCCGCGCTTTTCCTGGTGGAAATTTCGACAGGGAAATTACTCCCGTGTCGAATTTTTCATGCTATTCGAACCAGAAAAGAGTTAAAAAATAAAAGGCGCGGGTGAAATGCTTCCCCTCTTTATCCTCTTCACCTCTTACCTCACTACTTTAAGTTTTTGCTAATTTTTCCGGGACAAAGGGAGGAATATTTTCAAGAACTCTGTTCCTGGGCTTCGGCCAGTAACTGCCGGGCACTTTGCAGGATACTTTCGCTAATCTGCTGACCTGCCATCAGAGCGGCAATTTCTTCCACCCGCTGATCATCATTTAACAGGATGACCCGCGTAAAAGTGCGGCTGTTTTTCACATATTTTTCCACCCGATAATGAACATCTCCAAACGAAGCAATTTGAGGCAAGTGGGTAATGCAGAGAATCTGGTGCGATTCTGCCAATTTTCCAATACTGTGTCCCACTGCCCGGGCAATGCGTCCGGAGACTCCGGTGTCGATTTCGTCGAAAATTAGTACGGGGATGCGATCCACCTCTGCCAGAATATTTTTTAACGCCAGCATGATGCGGGAAATTTCGCCTCCCGAGGCAATGCGCGCTAACGGTTTAAAATCTTCCCCCGGATTGGGAGAGATGTAAAATTCCACCTCATCCAATCCTCCTTCCGTACCCGCGATTTTCTTCCCCTCCAACTCGAAAGGACTCTGCTCATCCTCCGCCCAGCGGAAATTCACCCGGAAGCGAGTTTTCTCCATCCCCAATTGCTTTAACAGATGTTCCACATCCTTCTCCAGCCGCCGTGCCACCTGCTTTCGCTGGCGAGAGAGCTCCAACGCTTTTTTTAAGTACACCTCCCGGGTACGGTGGTATTCTTTCTGCAATTTCTGGAGTTCAAACTCAAAATTTTCCTTTAATTCCAGCTCAGCTTGTAAGTGGTCGCGGAATTGTAAAATCTCCTCAATGGTTGCACCATACTTTTTCTTCAAATTCGCGATGGTCGCCAGACGTTGTTCAATTTCTTCCAGCCGCAGGGGGTTGAATTCCAGGCTGTTGCGAAATTCTTCCACGCTGCGGGAAGCTTCTTCCACCACAATGCGCGCCGAAGCAAACTCCCGATAAATAGCATCCAGTTCCTCCGAAAAACGGCTTAACTCCTGCAAAATATGCTCTGCCTGAGCCATGTATTCCTGAAGGGTAGGAGACACATTCCCGTTTAAAATCTCGGTAAATTCCCCCGTAAGCTGGAAAATCCGCTCGCTGTTGGAAAGCAGTTTTCGCTCTTTCTCCAATTCCCCATCTTCGCCAGGTTGCAATTGTGCCGTATCGATTTCGTTGAGCTGAAATTGGTAGAATTCATATTTTTCAGTCAAGGCGCGTTGCCGTTCCTGCAAATTGTGCAGCGCGTGACTGGTGTTCTGGAACTGCTCATAAGCGGCAGCGACTTCGTTCAGAAGATTGCGCAATTGTCCGAATTCATCAATAAAATAGCGGTGAGTTTCCCGGTGTAGCAGGGTTTGATGCTCGCTTTGCCCGTGGATATCCACCAGCAGATCACCAATTTCGGCCAGGGTGCCAATGGTAACCGGCACATCGTTTACGAATGCCCGCGTGCTCCCTCTGGGAGAAATTTCGCGGCGCAAGAATAACTCCTCATTATTCTCCAGTCCTTTTTCGACAAGTTTTTGTTGCACTTCGGGTAAATTCCGGATATCGAATATCGCTTCCACAGTGGCTTTCGGCGCTCCGGTACGCACCACCTCGGAATAAACCCGTCCTCCCAGAACCGCCTGAATTGCACCCACGATAATGGATTTACCCGCACCCGTCTCGCCTGTTAAAATATTCAACCCCGGGCGAAATTCCAGATGAAGCTGCTCGGCCAGCGCAAAATTATGGATATGCAGTTCTTTTAACATCATCCCCGTTTTTTATTCTCCACGTTGTTGCAATTTACGAAAGGGATACTCGAAATTTCAAGATAAGTTTCAAGAGGTTAAAGGGACCTGAGGCAAGCGCAGGGTTTACCCTGGAAACAATAATTTAAAGAATACCAATCACAACTAAAAATGAACCTTCCCGGAAATGGAGGAACTTTACAAAACAAGAGGTAACAATACGGAATTTATATG
>JALWDQ010000813.1:0-7888 GCA_027039625.1 Calditrichia bacterium
ATCCAATGTTAGAGTACCAGCAGGGGTATTCAAAGATGTTCCCAAAATAAGAGAAATAATCTGGCAAGGAAATGCATTAGGCTACAACTATTACTTTTTCACTCCTGAAGCAGGATTTGTAAAAATCTATTACGGCATTTTTGTGACGCTTTTTGAGATTAATCATATTACAAATTGGGAACTGGTGTATCATTCTTCCAAATAGAATGGTCGTAGAAGTACCAGAGCACTTAATTCCAGAAGCTTTTGTGTTCTGGCGAAAAATAGTTTCTTACAAAATGACATATGTCTTTTCCTTACCGGAAATTCTGAATGTTTAGATGATCAAAGGAACCCCTCAGGGAAAATGGCAGAATTTACACAAAAGGCGGGAGATGTTCCCGCCTTTTCTATTCCATACGTTTACATGACAAATCGAATACCGAACTTCACCCATATCCGTTTCCTACCGCATCAGTAAAATTTTATGGGTAGTAACGGAACCTCCTGCCTGGTAGCGTACCCAGTACATCCCGGATGCCACCTGGTGACCTTTTCCGTTGGTGCCGTCCCACATCACCTCGTAGGTACCGGCAGGCTGGTAACCCTGAACCAGCGTTTTAATCCGTTGTCCCCGAGCATCATAAACGGTTAGTTGCACCACACTGCCTTCCGGAACTTTGTAGCGAATGGTGGTGGCAGGATTAAACGGGTTGGGATAGTTGCTCACCAGTTCGGGTGAGGAGGCAATAGGCTCTCGCCTTGAGCGAATAGCTGTGGGGGTTCCGTTGAATACATTGATGGAAAGATTGAGCGCACTGGCAATATCCGTCCAATTGTAAATATCCACGGTGCGGTCGGAATGAAGGGCGTAAAAAGAACCGTTAGGAAGATTGGGCAGAGCAAACTGGCAGATGGCAACTCCATCGGTACCGTGGGTTTCTCCGGTGAAGTGCCCCAGATGCTGGAAGGTCTGGCGATCGAACACTTCAAATTCCGTAGGGGAAGCATTCTGATCGGATACGATGATGTAACCACCACCGTTTTCCAGACGGTAAAGGGCAATTCCTTCGGCATCCCCGACAAACAGTCCATCCCCAAAGCTTTGCTGATAATTTCCATTCAAATCGTACACCAGCACTTTGCTGTTTGAACCCTCTTTGCAAATCAGGGCACGTTGGTAGAGGGAATCGATTACGATGGATTCCAGTTTGGCGGGAACTTCAAAATAAAAATTGAGGGAACCGGTGATGCCGCTGCCCCCGGCCGAAATATCAAATACCACCACGCGATCGTTCCCGCTGCGCACATCGGTGATCCAGGTTTGCAGTTGATTCCCCTGGCGGTACAGGGCAATTCCGTACGGTTTTTTCAAATCGCCGGAGCCAAAAGAACCCAGAAATTGATGGTTGGGAATGGAGAATGCAGAAACGCGCTTGTTGTCCCGTTCTACTACGAAAATCACATCTTTGGTGCCACTGGCAGTGGAAACCCCGTAAGCTATGGCAACACCATTGGGGCGATCCAGTTCTCCGGGGCCGCTTCCACTGCTTCCCAGGCGTCCCAGAAAGGTATTGGTGATGGGATCATGCATCTCCAGGCAATCCAGGCCTTTATCGGTGATGTACACAATGCTCTGGGTGGGGTCGGGTGCCACCCAGATGTCCACGGAATCCAGGTTGCCATTGCCATCCGGTGGCAGCACCAGACGCATAAAGAGCGGCACGGTAACCTGGACCGCCATAATGAATACCAGAGAAATAATCACTCCCAGGATGGAGATTGTTTTGTGTCCGGTAATCCATCTGGTTAAAGAAATCTTTTGCATCATCGCCTTTTCCTTCCCTGTTTTTTGAACGCTTCTCTCATTTTTACAAATTTCTTGCCAATTTTATTTCCGTTTATATTTCTCTGAATCTTGCGATGAGAAATATCCGGTAATTGGCCTCTCCCGAAAGAAATTTCCATGGGAATTGGAAGAAGAGGAAGCCAAAAAAAAAACGCCGGGAAAATTCCCGACGTTTTTTAATTTACTCCAACGGATGTACACAAATTTCACATTGGAAAAAATTACCGCACTTCGATGACATCGTACACATTGGGATTTCCGGTTTCCCGGTCACCACCGCCACCCTGCCATTCCGTGGCTTTTTTACCCACTTTTCGGAATTCACCAATCCCTCCGGCACCGTGGTCATCCTGTCCGCCCACCAACACAAACGCGTTACGTAACTTCAGATCGGGGAATAGCTCCACCGGCAGGGAAAAACGGATGAGCTTTTTCTCCGGGAATCCAATGGGATGTTCCAGATCGGTGGGACGATATTCTGCCAGGATCTCGTCCCGTGCATTGGTAATGCGGATGCCATTCCCCACATAAATGACATAATTGTAAGCATATTCCAGCGGCACAGTGTAGTTGGCGTTCATTCCTACTTTAGTGCGTCGCAAACCGGCTTTGTCCCCAAAATTCAGGGTGATGGCCGTAAAGGTCAGCTGATACCCCGATTCCGGGTGCCAGCCAGGGTTGGTCAGGTTCTGGTATTTCACCTGGAAATAGTAATAGTTTTTATCTTTCCAGATGGTCACCTCCCGCCCATCGAAGATGCCGGGACGGAAAGCCGGGTGGGTGGGATAGACATAGCGACCGTTCGGTCCCCGGTCGTCTCCGGCGGGATCATCCACATCAAACAGTTTCTTGGTTGTGCGACCGGGTCGTTGCACCACCACTTCTGCATCCAGAAGCTCGAACCCCGGGCCATGCAGCGTGGGAATTTCAAAATCCATGGTGGGCTGGCAAAAGGTCAAATCGGTAAGCAGTTTCCAATCTCCTTTTCGTACCTTACGGATTTCCTCATCGTTTACCAGCACCCTGGGATTCTTTCCGTTTCGTGTTACGCCAATTCTAAGTTCTTTCCCGGTATTCCAGGGAATATCCGCCTCTACCCACTTTTTAGTGTTGTACGGAGTTTTAAGGTGTACCAGAACGTCTTTTGCCGTGCCGCTTTCTTTTTGCAAATGAATTTTCAATTGAGCTTTGTCCTGCTCGTAACGCACCTGAAACCAGGAATTGCCAAAACGAAAGCGGTTGCTAATTTGGGTAAGGGAAGCGGGCAGGTGCGGCTGCAGAATCAGGGTGTCGGCAGCAAAATTGGGGTGAATCCCCAGAACGTCCTGCTGGATGTTTCGGAGGAACTCCGCCAGGCTCCAGGCTTGAGAAACGGTACCGGAAATGCGGGGATATTGGGTCCCTTTCCGGGGCCAGGCTTCCATCAGTTCCGAAAGACTCCCCACAGCGTTTAACTTCAGGATTTGCCGCATCTGCTCCTGCAGAAGCTGGTATGCCAGCTCGGGATTATGGGGTGCCAGGGCAGTCACCAGTGGTCCGGTAAGCCAGGTCCACACCATCCCGTTGTGATACGCTGCATCCGGTACGTAAAAGGGCGGATAGTGATGGTAGGGATGGAAATTGGGATCGTGCTGCCACAGGGAAGCTACCCCCCAGGGGAAGGTTAATTCATTCACCACGACGGAGAGAACTTTGCGCACCTGGTCGTCTTCCAGCAACGGTTTATGTGGTACTGTGATGGCAAACAACTGGTTGGGCCGGAGTTGGGTATTGGGCACACCATCCGGCTGGAGAAAATCATTCAAATATTCCTGCTCGTCGTTCCAGAATCGTTTCACATAATTCTGGCGATTTTTTTGCAGGATAAACCCCCATTTTCGCACCAGTTCCGGGAATCCCATTGCCCGCGCCCACTGGCGGGAGATGCGTACCTGTTCCAGCCACAGCGCTTCCACTTCCACTGCCCGATTTCCCCGGGGCGACCAGGGGCCGTCGTTGCCCACCGCATCCATCCAGGTTTCAGCCGGCCCGTGGGTCAAGAAACCCCACTCATCCAGATGGTAGCGGATCACCCCATCCATGGCGCGCTGCACTACCGGAAAGATGGTTTCGATAAAGGTCGAATCGCCACTGTACTGCACATATTTTTCGCAGGCTTTAATGTACCAGGGCGTTCCATCGGCGGTATTATAAATCACCTCTTTTAAAGTAACGCGATTGGGAATGCGTCCGTATTCCGGGGAAGCCGGATCGCGGTTTTGAAATTGGGCGAAGGTGAGCAGAATCTCGCGGGCTTCCTCGAAACGCCCGGTTACCAGTAACGCACCGGTAAAGGCAATAAAGGTATCCCGCCCCCAGTAATTGTTGAACCAGGGGAGACCGGCCCAGATGCCTTTCACCCGCTGGCGAGTAATTAAATCGTCCATAGAAATAAGTGCCCACTGGTAGGCCTGGTTCAACTGCTCGTCGTTACTATGGAAGGCGTTGGTTTGCAGAAGTCGGGCAATGCGCTGGCGACGTATCCGGAGAATTTCCTGCGGTTTCTGAAATTCCCGAACCAATCGGTGTAAGCCGGGTAAAGTGCGGGCAAACATGGCTCCTACAAACACCGGCCCGGTAATTTTCATTCGCAACCCCACCGAACCCCGAATGACCCCCACAGTACGGTCGGGATTTACAGAAATAGGTTCCAGTTTTTCCAGCGCTCCATTGGCAGACAATCCCGTAAACACCAGCTTATCCCACCCAAAACCGGAATAATGGGTCAAGTACAATTGCCGTTTTTTGTCCCATTCCCACTCCTGCTGTAAAAGTTGATCGACGTAATGAAAATGGACTTCGACTTTTAAGGGCTGTTTGGGGCGAATTTCCAGCAAAACCATATTCAGGGAATCGACAAAATGGAACACTTCGGTGAGGTGGGCATACTCGCGAACCAGTTGGTCGGGTTTAAGGATAATGCGAGCAGCGGTGGTGCGATCCAGCAATTTCCCATCCACCAGGACGGTGTAATCTTTAATGTAGCGTTGTTCCAGAATGGTGTAACCCTCAAATCCTTCGGTATTGGGCTGTTGAATTTCACCGTACCAGAAGGCGGCTCGTTTATTGGTGAAAACAAATTTGTGCGGTTGCTCTGCCTGAAAAACCAGTTCCGGGAAATTCGTTTTCTCCTCCGCTCCTGCGGGATTCATTCCCAGCAATATTCCCAGAAGGAATGTTACAACAATACCGTGTCTCATATTCAGCCTCTGTTTTTGTCTGCTTTCTGCTTCCTCTGTCCCGTAAATTGGGACATTGAAGGGAAAGGTTAAATTGCGCTCAAAAAATAGACTAAAATAGCACAGGAAAGCAAAGACTTTTCAATTCTTTTGAAATTTCGGAAAAAACTGAGCATTTTTCATAGAGTACAGGGCACATGGAAGGAAAGTCGCCCTTGATTCTGTTTATAGGAAGTTCGGAACGAGTTTTTATTAACCGGGACGCTTGCAAAACCTCTCAAATTTCAGAATACAAATAACAAATCACAAATCTCCCGGAGAGGAAAATTATTAAGACACACAAAAACTATCTTCCTGTACCTTCTGTGTCTTCTGCGGTAAATTGGTTTGTTCGAAATTTGATTGCAAATTTATGAGTAATTTTACTGTTCTTCCGGTTAATAATGATTCTATCCGGGGATTCGAATCAACTCTTTTTACATTCATAAATCCCTCGTGTTTTTTTGAAAGAGGTACATATTCATCTCGTCTCGTCCAGAGCGGGTTTATTTAGATGGAGAAAACGTTCCATACAAATAAATTTGTGGATTGCTGGCACATTGTCCTTCCGGGACTTTTTTCTTCTGTGGTTTTCCATTTAAAGAATCCTGCCCCCTGGGTTTTTGGGAAGGATGAAATCAGTATTTGACTGTGATTTTATTCTCCCATGTGGTTGCAGTTACTGTAAAAATCATTTTACAAATTATTGGGAGAAGAATCGATTCTTTCAAACATTGTTAATCCCTGAAATACTCTTGAGGATGTTAATTCAGTTCAAACGTGGTACCTTCGGGTTTATCGATTAAAATCACCCCAACCTGCCTAAGTTCGTCCCGGATTTCATCGGCAAGCTGGTACTGTTTTTCCTTCCGCAGTTTATTGCGCACATTGATGACAACCTGAATGATTTTTTCGATGCTGCCTTTGGTTTGTCCTTCCGCACCGGTGGTTTCATCCGGTACCAGACCCAGCACATCGCCTGCCAGAACGCGGTACAACCGGTCCACTTCCTCCAGGAACGGTTTATGTTTTTCGCCAGCGGAATTAAGGTAACTATTCACTTCCCGTCCCATATCAAAGAGTACCGCCAGAGCCCGCGGTGTGTTAAAATCGTCGTTCATCATCGCCTCGAACTCTTTCCGGAAGGTTTCCGGTTCGAAGGGGCGCTGAAATCCTGTAACCTGCCCCGCTCCAATCAATGCCTTGCGTACGTTTCGGATGGTTCCCAGCAGTCTGTTTACTCCTTTCTCTGCGGCTTCCAGCGCCTGGTCACTAAAATCCAGGGCGCTACGGTAGTGACTGCTAAGCACGAAATAGCGCAGCGTCATGGGATGGTATTTCTTTAATGCTTCTTTAATGGTGATGAAATTGCCCAGCGATTTCCCCATTTTTACTCCATTTACCGTTACCATATTGTTGTGCATCCAGTAGCGTACAAATGGTTTGCCGGTTGCCGCTTCGCTCTGAGCAATTTCGCATTCGTGATGGGGAAAAATATTTTCCATCCCCCCGCCATGAATATCAAACGTTTCCCCCAGATACTTCATGGACATGGCAGAGCATTCGATATGCCAGCCGGGATAGCCTTCTCCCCAGGGGCTGGGCCAGCGCATGATGTGCCCCGGTTCGGCTCGTTTCCACAAAGCAAAATCATGAGGATTGCGTTTCTCCGGATTTACTTCAATGCGCGCTCCCGCTTCCAGTTCTTCTAATTTCCGTCCGCTGAGCTTACCGTACTCTTTAAATTTTGTTACATCGTAGTACACATTTCCATTTACCTCGTAGGCGTACCCTTTTTCCAGAAGCGTTTTAACCAGCTCAATTTGTTCGGGGATATGCCCGGTAGCCCGGGGATAAATATTGGCGCGTACTACATTTAATGCTTTCATATCGTCGAAATAACTCCAGGCGTAATATTCCGCTACTTCCATGGGATCCAGCTTTTCTTCTCGCGCCTTTTTTATGATTTTATCTTCCCCTTCATCGGCATCATCCGTCAGGTGCCCTACATCGGTAATGTTCTGAACATATTTTACCCGGTAGCCCAGATATCGAAAATACCTCACCACCGCGTCGAAGCTGATGTAACTCTTGGCATGTCCAATATGCGGATGCCCATACACAGTAGGACCGCACACGTACATGTGCACTCTATTGGGAACCAATGGAATGAATTCTTCTTTTTTGCGGGTTAACGTATTGTAAATCATCAAAGACATTGGTCTTCTCCTTTCGCTCGTTCAGGGTAAAGTTAAGAAGTTGGTTGTAATTTAAGCAAGAAAAGAATAGATTCCCACTTTTTGATTTCTGACGGGCGGGAGTGGTTCTGAATAAGGTATTTGGAAGCCCTTTAAAACAATATTAACTTAAGCAGACATGAAATGGGGTTTTATGAAGGGATTAAAAATATAGTGAATGAAGAAAATAATTCCAGATATGGGGTATATTAAATCTATAAACGGAAAATTTTAAATTTAAACAACAGCAGTACTGCATTTTATTTTTTGATTGGTAAGAGATATCAAAAAATATTTATTTAAAGAATATGGGGAAGCTTTTAAATAGTTTATATTGGCAGTGATTTTTTCTACTAACCTTAATCCGTGAGATTATTTTTCTAACTCTTTAATAACCAAACAACTACGTATAGAAAAAAATCACCAAATTGGTGAAAAGATGTTTTAACCTTTTTAATTTATGCTTATATTCCCATGAAGGCAAAAAGTAAGTAAAAATTATTAGATAGGTAGAAATTATGGGAATAAAGTTAGAACTCACTGACGATGTTATCACCAGCCATTCC
>JALWDQ010000814.1:0-4816 GCA_027039625.1 Calditrichia bacterium
CTCTTTAATAATAGCAATGTTCTTCTGGCTCGCTATCCCGGCATCTACAATCACCAATTTTTTCTCATTACCGCCTATCTCTTGCAGTACTTTCCTCAGGGTGGAAGGCTCGGAAATGTTCTCCTCAAACAAATGGCTCGACTTGGGAAATCCATCCTCATCCAGAACCAAACCCAGACTCACCAAAGGCATATCGTGACGATGATCCTTGCTGCGACCTCGAACCCGCTTACCACCCGTAGCACTGCTCTCAAAATAAATGTTTTCAATTTTTAATGAATCGCTTAAATTTAATAAAAAGCACCTTACTCATTTCCCAATCCCTGGAAGTAAAACCTCAGGTGTGTTAACAGAGGAAGCTTCCTCTTCATCTCTCAAACCCGGAAGGTTCCCGCAGAAAAGCTATTCCTCTAACAGAATCTCCTCCCCATCCCAGTTTTTCCACTCCTTCAATTCAATCCGAACGCTTCCTACAAAGGCTTTCATATAAGCTTTTAAAGGGATGCGCTGTAAATCCAGAGAAAACCATCCCCGAAAATCATCTTTGATTCCGGCAATTCCCACAAATTTTAAACGTCCATCCAGATAGTATCCGGAAAGGTCTCGTTCGTGAAGTTCAATATCCCGGGCGTTCCCAGTAAAACGGATCATAGTGGTATCCAGTTTATTGTAGGCAAAAACGGGTACCTGAGAGTTTACCCGATATTTTACCATAGCCCGCGCAAAATAAAGGAGGGAAAGACTGTCCTGAACTTTATCGGGAATGTGCCCCACCGAATCCAGAACGGTCACCGTTTTATCCCGGTAGCGATTTTCGATGTGGATTTTTACCGTGTTTTTCTGGTAGTCAAAATCGTACCGGGTGTAAATAATATGATCGGATTTAGTTTCGTAACTCACGAAGCGATGGGAGAAGACTCCATCGGCATCGATATAGCTTTCGTACACATCATGGATGTTCACAAATGGTAAATCCGGGTTGGAATCGATATTGATCTTGCAATGATACACCCGGGAATGCTGGATGGTATCCTCTTCCAGAACATACAATTTTAAACTTCCCAGGTAAAAAATAGACCATTTTACATCGTAATGCAGATACTCTCCCACCTTCCATTTGAAATCGGTTTTCGGTGAATTATTCGCCGGGAGGTAGCTCCAGATTCCCAGTACCAGAATGAATGTACGAATTACCATGTTGCGAAAATAGACCATCGACATCCTCCTTAATTACGATTGCCCCAGCAATTTCACTTCCGGGATGAATCGTTCTTGCATGACCATGACAAAATAGCGGTCGGTCATTCCACCGATGTAATCGCGCACCTTTTCTGCATCGTTGGTGGATTCCAGATATTGCGGTGCTTTGGTATCCAGAAAATCGCGGAAGATTCGAGATTGGCGGCGTTCCTTCCTTAGATCTTCCAGGAATAATTCAAAGAGTAAATGAAAACCGCGCCGGATCTTCTCCTGATCCTTCTTTATCTGGCGAGAAAAATAAATCCGCTCGTAATTGAATTTTTTGAGTTTCAGGAGGTATTCCGAAATCTCTTCGCTAAAGCAGATATAAGGTTGATCGTAGCTGTGGTAAACCACATCTCGCACCAGGGTATCGATAATTTCCCCGTTGGTACTGCCCAATTTTCGTCGCAGTACCTCGGGAATATCTTCTCGCCGGATTAATCCGATGCGAATGGCATCCTCAATATCCTGACCGATGTAGGCAATGGTATCGGTAATACGCACCACACACCCTTCCAGAGTCATGGGCATAGTTTCCACATCGCGCCCGGCTTTCCGATCTTTCACATATTTCTGAATGTCTTCTTCCGTTTTGTCCCATTGGGGTACCAACTTCTGGTTGTGTACCTCCCCATCGTGAGAGATTATGCCATCGCGCACCTGCAGGGTAAGATTCAGCCCTCTACCTTTCTTTGCCACCGAATCCACAATATGCAAACTCTGAATGTGATGATGATATTGCCCAATTCCATGTTCCTCACACACCTCCGAAAGGTAGCGTTCGCCATCGTGCCCAAAGGGAGAATGCCCCAAATCGTGCGCCAGTGCAATCGCTTCAATCAGCTCCTGGTTCAATCCCAGAAACTTTCCGATGGTGCGAGCAATTTGCGAAACACTGAGGGTGTGAATACTGCGGGAAGAGAGCATTTCGTCCAGTTGAGAGGCAAAATAAATGACCTGGGTTTTACCGGAATATCGGCGGAAAGCACCACTGTAAAGGATGCGGTCGCGATCCAGAGCAAAGGGGCTGCGGGGCCCTTCCGGTTCGGGGAACCGCCGTACCGCCTGATAGCTGCGCGTGGCATATTGCGAGAGATTGGCTTCGTTCTTCTTGGTGACTTCCCGATAAATTCGTTCAAAAAAAGTGTTTATTGTTTCACGCTGCATGTTCTCTTCCAGCAATGGGCTAAATAAAGCTTTTTATCCACAGAAATATTTTCCAGATTCAAATGAGAAAATCCGTAGCGACTGGTGTAGGCACTCTGGATATAATCTTTGTAGAAAATATAACTTAAAGAATTAAATAACGGCCGTACTGGGGCATCTTCATAAACAACTTTTTCTATTTGCGCATATACTTTCAATCGTTCCGGTTCTGTTTCAAGAACTCGTGATATTAAAATTAATGAATCAACCACAGGATTATGGTAATGGAATACATTTAAAGGAGAGCCCGAATAAAACAATAATCCCAGAAAAAAGTCCGGATCTCCCACATCCATTTCCCAATTGAAGAAAAAAAGATTGAACTGATTGGCAAGGCAACTAATACAGGTATCGTAAATCACATCTTTGTAAACAAATTCCACCGGTATATGCAAAGAATCCTGCAGAAGCTGGAAGGTTGTATTAAAAGCTTTATCGAATCCTACCGTGTCCAGCAGAACCACTACTTTCAGGGAATCCAGATTGCCCCACTCTGGTAATTTAGTCTTTAAAATGTCCCGCGCTTTTTCCAGATCGGTATTAAGTAAATAGGAAGTTCCGCGATGGCTGGGTAAATATAGTGGAGTAATAAACGAAGCAGGTATAATCGTTCCTTGCAATAGTTGCATTATGGAATCCAGCATCACAGAATGGAATATCATTTTACGGAACCATTTATCGCTGGTGGGGAATTTCTCGCAATTAAACCCTATAAAAACCGAACCGAATGAGATATTTTTATAATATTTAACGTGATGGGGATGGGTTACAAATGTATCGGTATAAACGGTGCAAATATCCCATTTTTGGCTCCAGAAATTATCTTCGAAGGTGGTATCCAAATAATTGAAGAATTTAAAAAATTTTACGCCGGGTGAATAAATCCGAACTTTCTGAGAAGCTTTTAATAAAATGGTATGTTCGTCCATAGAAACCAATTCGTACGGTCCACTTCCCACAGGATGTTCAAAGAAACGTTCACCTTGCGCTTTTAAGAGCCGTGCTGGCAATACACTCATATAGGGCATACTCAGCGTTTTCAGAAACGGCACATACGGATAATTTAAACGAATGCGCACCACTTTATCCGAAACCTTCTCAATTCCCGAAATGCGGGAACTTTTTCCCTGGAGGAACTCTTCCAACCCTTGAATGGCATTAAAATAGTGCACAGCGTAAACTTGTTTATAATTTTTGAAGAAATAGTACATGCTGAATACAACATCTTCTGCTGTAATGGGAGTTCCATCCTGAAAAACAATATCATCCCGTAAGTGGAAGGTGTACTCCTGAAAATCGTCCGATATTTCCCAATATTCTGCTAAATCGGGAGAAACGGACAAATCATAGTTAATTTTGGTTAACCCTCGGTAGAGCTGTCGACAAAGGAACCAATCTACGTCCCATAAAGCTTTAAAATTATTAGCCGAACCTGGAAAATCAGGTAAAACAAAAGTGAGTGTATCATCAAAAAATTCCGTAACTTCCGGAACCTGTCTATTTTGTTTTAAAGAATAAATTCCGGATAATTGTAAACCCAGCCACACAATTAAAATAATCAATATAAGATAAAAAAAGTAAATAAAACGCACCTGTTTCATACGGACCCTCTTTATCCACTTTTTAATATAACTAACGGAACAGGATATTCCAATAATCTCCGGGAAATGAACACATCTCCAGGGAGTAGAATATTTATTTTTTCCCTTAGTAAGGAAACATCATCCTTCAACAACAAAGCACTTTATTTTTGAGAATCATATCTCCGTGGCGAAATCCTGCAGAACAATTACAGAAACTGCAAATTCTCCCAACCCATCCGAACCACTACATCGGATAGCCTTATCTATCTCTTTTTTAAGAAAAGTCAAAAAAACAATCCATCCGTTCTTCTGAAGCAAAAAATTTTGTAATTTGGGGCATGCGAACCGGGGAGGCACAATGAGCCGTGGCGTGTTGTACATGATTGTGGCAGCATTTTTCTTTAGCCTGATGGCTGCCACCGTAAAATTGCTGGGAGGGCGTATCCCTTCTCAGGAACTGGTGGTAGCGCGCAGTGCGGTACTTTTTATCCTTAGTTCCTTCTGGATCGTGAAGGGAAGGATATTCCCGTTCTGGGGGCACCAGAAGAAATTTCTTTTTTTACGCGGATTTTTTGGTTTCCTGGCTCTATCGGCTTTTTTCTACACCATCACCGCCATGCCCCTGGCCGACTCTGTGGTTATTCAGTACACTTCTCCCCTATTTACAGCACTCTGGTCTCCCCTCATCTTAAAAGAGAAAATTTCCCTCCATCTCTGGACGGCGCTGCTGCTTTCCTTTGTGGGAGTGATTTTCATCGCCAAACCGGGATTTTCCTTTCAATTTA
>JALWDQ010000814.1:4826-7885 GCA_027039625.1 Calditrichia bacterium
GCTTTAATCGGTCTGGTTGGTGCCGCCAGTGCAGGTCTGGCCTACAATTTTGTTCGTAAACTGCGTCAGAGCGAGCATCCCTTTACCATCATCCTTTACCTGCCCGCCGTTTCCATTCCCCTTTCTCTACCCGTTGTTCTTCCCACCTTGGTGATCCCCCGGGGCATGGAATGGGTGTGGATGGCGCTGCTGGGAATTTTTACCTTCATTGCCCAGGTTTTCCTGACCCGAAGTTTACACCTGGAAAAAGCGGCCAAATCCACCAACATGTCCTTTACCAACATTGTTTTTTCCAGCGTGTGGGGAATTCTTTTTTGGGGAGAAATCCCGGACATCTTTTCCATCCTCGGTGCGCTGCTCATTCTCTTCGGCGTCTATCTGGCTGCCACTTCCCGATGAAGGATTAGACAAACAGGCGAAACATCGAACAAGGTGTCTCGGGTACACGTTAACCGAGAGGTTGGTGATTTCCCGAATCATCCCAATTCATTTTTCCAGCACCACACCGCGATGGGCATCCCGCTCCATCACCTGCACCAACTCTTCCAGACGATACTGATTTCGTTTGGTGAGGAAGGAAAAAATCATGGGGAGGTTTACCCCGGAGAGGACAAAAAATCCGGGATTATCCCGGGTAAAGCGGCGCGCCACAGACCAGGTATTCCCACCTCGCAAATCCACCAGCAGTACCCCTTTGCGCTCCGGTGCTTTTTCCTGTACCAGCTTCTCCAGCTCTTCCAGCAAAGCTTCTGAAGTGCGGTTTTCGTTGCTCAAAGCGTAAAGTCCATCACTAAAATTTACAATCGCATGGGCGGTTCGAATCAACTCGCTGGCCAGGGATTTATGGCAAATAATAATGGCAATCATCTGCTATCCTATTTTCTCTTTCGGTTTAAATATGAAATTGCGGTTTCTGCACACTACAACATATAACCCCATATCCGGAGTTACTCAAAATCTTTATCCAGGAAATCTCTCATCTTCAGTTTTAGCAAATGTTTCCGTTCCTGCTCGCGCATCTTTTCCAGCAGGCGTTTGTTGAACTCTTTTGCAGTATGATGTCCGTAAATTTTGAGTAACTGGTTCAGTGCTATGGTTTCGGCTATTACGGTGATGTTTTTTCCGGGGTTAATAGGAAGCACCACCAGAGGAATTTCTACCCCCAAGATCGTGGTTGTGTTCTCATCCAGCCCCACCCGTTCATAATCCATGTTGGGGTCGAAGTCAACCAGCTGGACTTCAACTTCCACCCGCTTATGGACGCGTACGGCACGTACCCCGAAAATGGCGCGGGTATCAATCAATCCCAATCCGCGTATTTCCAGGTGATGTTCTGCCAGTTCTCGTGCTTCCCCCATCAGAATTTCTTCGGCTTTTTTGGTAATAATCACTACATCATCTGCCACCAGCCGATGCCCACGTTCAATCAAATCCAGGGCAATTTCGCTTTTCCCAATCCCGCTGCGCCCGGTAAACAAAATCCCAATTCCATACACATCCACCAACGTCCCATGGACGGTAGTGCGGGGTGCAAATTCATTATTCAAATAATCCGAAAGGTAATGCATCAACTCAGTTGTTTTAAATCGGGAGCGGAATACGGAAATCTGGCAACTGGTGGCAATTTTAAGCAGTTCATCCGGTACTTTATTATTTTCTGTAACAATGATACAGGGTAGTTCGAACTGAAACAGTTTTTCCAGACTTTCCCGGCGTTTTTCCGGCGAAAGACTGAACAGGTAGCGAATTTCCGTATTTCCCAGAATTTGAATGCGGTCGTAAGTAAACAAATCCAGAAATCCTGCCAGTGCCAGTCCCGGGCGATTCAGTTCGGAACTGGAAATGATCCGATCGAAACCCGATTCGGAATTGAGCAACTGAAGTTTTAATTTTTTGCGATTATCGGCAAAAAATGTACCGACGGTCAGAGTTTTCTTTAACATTCGGATATCCTTAAATTTAATAAGTAAATTTTAAAAAAATATTCCGGGGAATCAACGGCTTTTTCAGGTAATGCAGAATTTGTTAATTGGATACCTCTGAAGTTAAATCTGCCACTTTTTTGTATTTAAAATAAACTGCTTCCCGAGAATCCATTCGAAAAAAGCATTACATGGGAATATTTTCTTTACCCAAATAACTCGTACAGATTCTGTGAATTTGGAGAACTGCAACAGGCGTTATAAAGGTGTAAATGGCGCAGAAGTTTTTAATAATTGTGGAATAAAGAACTTAATCCCGACATCCGAATTGCTCCCTTTGGAAAGTGCACCGAGCACCACGAAAAAATGTACAAATGAATACAGCAAATCTGATTTAAAATCGCCTCTGTTTTTTCACTGTGCATCAACTGGTAGTTTGAGGGTCAGGAAAAATAACTCAAAAGTTAGAAACCAATATATATCTGGCTCATGCCCGAACGACAGATGGAATATCTGGCTTCCCATGAGTTGCGGCAGGATGCTCTGCAATTATTTGCACTTCGCACCGAAATTGTTTGCAAACCGGGATTTTTATTTCATCAGTTAATGGAAAATCGTTGTGCTCGTTGCGTTTTTTATGGAACTGTCTTCTGGAATCTCAAATATTTATCATCCGGAATTTCCAGCGCATTATTTCTGCTTCATTCGCAGGGTACGCAATCGGTTGATGGCTGCTCCGATTTCGAAGCGGCGGGGACGGGCAAAATTACCGGGATGCCTCTCTCCCCTGCGAAACGGATCCAGCGCATCCACTCCCTGGTCATCCAGATACACCTCCAATTCATCCAGTATGCGGGATAAGGAACGCTGCCCGTCCATCCACAAACGGTTGGCCAGGTGAATGGCATAACCAATCGCCCGGGTCTGGCTGACATCCACCAGTTGCTCCAGGTAGCGTAAATCGATCGGTGTGGTTCCAAACAGAATCGTTTCCAGTCCTTTGGCATCAATTTTCACTTCTCGTTTTCCCCGGGAGGGATCGAAACTCCCCGCCACCGGGATGCGCTCCGTTACCTGACGAAAAGGTTCCGGAACTTCCTGCTGGCGATGGGTAATGTATTGGCGACTAATCTGGCG
>JALWDQ010000815.1:0-2533 GCA_027039625.1 Calditrichia bacterium
CGCACCCAGGCTGTGTATTGATCCACCGTGTGATTGGCGTTTGCCTGGCAAAGGGAGGTGTTCGTGATTTCGCCACTACCGTTGACGCCCAGCGGATTGGAGACCGGAAACCCCAGCCAGCCAATACCTTCCGCCCGATCATCCACGCCGTTATTGTTCTCGTCCGCGCCTGCCTTGGCAGCGATAGGTTTTCCGTTTTTTAGAATGACAGCGTACTCATCGTACCAGTACGGTCTCATGTCATATCCCTTCCCGGTAAACGCATGATACGCGTCCAGCATCAGCGCCGCAGCCAGGCTGAAGCGGAATTCCCGGTGCATATCCGCCCAGCCATATTCATTATCGTCCAAGTTTCCCGCCTCCAAATCGTTGCACTTATTTTCCAACGGATCATCGCACTTTGAGAGGATGACGAACCCTTTGCGGCCATTGCCCTGATGCGTCCAGGTGTCCCAGATGCGGACCCAATCAGAAAAATTGGCACTAGTCCAATCGTGTGGTTCATTTCTTTTTACGTTGGGATCGGGCCATCCTTCAAAGTGAAAAATTTGCTTTCCATTGCTATCCGAAGAGCCCCATTGTTCGGTCCAATTCTCAGCAATAGTAAAGTGCATGTTGGGCATCAGGCCAAACCCGGAGGGATCATCGGGGCTGCTCCCGTCCGGGTGCCAGGCGTCGTTGCCCCCCATGAGCCATTGCCCCGTATGATTTTGATACAACTCCGTCAAGATGCGATGCACCCCTTCCCGATACAGTCGATTGGTGTAATGGTATCCTCTGGTATCATCGCCCCCAACATAATTCCCTTGCCCGTCGGTCTTCTGGTCGCCGATTCGGTCCAGATCGTAATCAACGGGTAGATCCAGCCAACCATGGAGGTTGGATTGGGAATCGATGCGCACGCCATCCCAAGGATTGTACGAAGTAGAATCATTATGAAGTTGCGTTTGCCCCACCCGAGCCTCCAGCCATTTGGGAGCCCATTCCACGAAGCTTTGCGGCGTGGACGTTTCGGCCGTGAATTTGGTGGTGTAGCTGGGGCAGCGGATATCCACCGGCGGCGTGACGACGGGCGTGCCTACGAAGACATTGGCTAATGCCAAAGTAGCGTCACCAGACCAAAAAACTTCTTTACCGCGATCACTTCCCCAACTGCCAGTCGGGGCGGCGTGCAAGGCCCAGGGATACGGCGTTTTGAGATAGTTGTCTGCAGGAATCTGTGGCGTAGGAGTAACAGTAGGATTATGATAGGAGTAAGTGTGATCACAGTCGTCGATTTGCTGGCGATGCACCCGGCCGGGGCCGCCTACTCCAGAAGCGTCGAAATACCACACCGGTAGAAACGCGATCTGATAGTGGGGCACGGAAACGCCATGGGCGTTGGCAGGCATCTGCGCCCATTGATCCTCCAACCAATCGACGACGCGCACATCCTCAGGATCGGGCGTCGATTGCCCATTATAACACACGCCATCGCCATCGAGATCCAACAATGTGGGATTGTAATCCATGTAATTGTTGTCAGGGGTGGGCGTGGTACTATTCTTCGAAAGTCCTTGCCGGAAATGGAGCTCGACCACATTGGCGTACCTGGCTTTTTCTTCATAAAGTCCGACATTGGTGATGCACGGCCCCGAGGCGTGATCGAATACATAGACGCGAGGAAAGGGGACCTCGTCAAGAAATGCGTTCAGCATGGGGAATGGGGTTGCAGTCGCTGTCGATGTCCCTTGTTGTGCAAGAGATCTTTCCACTGGATTCGCTGATGAAAGAGCGGAGGAGAAAAGGATGGTCATTGCGGCGAAAACGACCAAAATGACAGAAAAGAGTGGGCGCTTCGATAATTTCATAGGAGTACCTCCATTTCGGAGTACACAAGAAACAAAAGAAAGACGTTCCTTAGAAAGACGTTCCTTTCACCCGCTTCCCAGACGCTGCACCATAGGCAGCCAAACTTGGACGGGGGGGAGCGGGTGGATCTGTGCTTCACAGAGGATATGCAACCCTCGTTCGCCTTCCGCTGCCAACACACAATTCTTCTCGTATGCCAGACCGATACTGAAACTATCGAGCGCTAGCCCTTGATGTACAGATTGCTCCCGTGGATGGGTTCTATCGGCAACATCAACCAAGAATAGTGTTTCGCCTCGTTGATCGATTGCAGCCAGACGATCATGGGTTACTTCAGCGAAAATAATCGAAGTTGAGGGATCAGAGACAAAATACCCGCCCACGTGTTGGGGGCTCTGAGGATGGGTGACATCGAAAATCGCCATATCGGGTTGATAATACGCCAGATAGAGATAACCGTCCTCAACTTGTGTTGATGTGTAATTTGTTGTCATGTTTTTCCAAACGACTTCAGGGTGGAGTGGATCGCTGACATCCCAAGAGAGCAACGGATAGCCAACACATCCATGGGAGGGAAAGCACCAGCGTCGCCCGCCCATGTAGACATAGGTATGGCCATCCAGTGAATTGACCTCGGCATCGATGCTTTTCATATCACCAATGAGATGTTGGTCATCTAACC
>JALWDQ010000816.1:0-7841 GCA_027039625.1 Calditrichia bacterium
AACGAACTCTATTCCATCCGGGATGGCATTATTGTAATTCCCAAAAACACCATTATTCCGGATGGAACAGTGGTGTAAAATGCTCTCTAAAATAGCCAGAGAGATAAACAGTTTCATTGCAGGGAATGGTAAAGCTGGAAGTGGGCAAGGGAGTCTGTTTCTTTCTGGAATGCAAATGTTGAATCTGGTACCAGTGGAAATTCAGGATGCAGATGGTGGAATGGCATCGGGAAAATTTTCGTAAACTTCCCAGGGAGTTTTATGATAGGGATACTGTAGAAGTGGCCCGCCAGTTACTGGGGTGCGTGCTGGTGAGACCTTACCAGGGAGAATGGCTGGCTGGGATGATTGTGGAAACCGAAGCGTATCTGGGAGAATCCGATCCCGCCAGTCACGCTTACCGGGGGCGTACTCCCCGCACGGAGATTATGTACGGACCACCCGGATTTTCCTATGTATATTTGATTTATGGAATGTACCATTGTTTGAACTTTGTGACCGAGCGAGAAGGGAAGGCAGCCGCAGTACTTATTCGGGCACTGGAACCGGTTTCGGGAATCGAAATTATGCAGCAATTGCGTCGTACACACCGGCTGGAGCAACTCACCAGCGGTCCGGGAAAGTTGTGTCAGGCGCTGGCCATTGATGATCAATTAAACGGAGTGGATTTAACCGGAGAGCGCTTGTTTGTAGTGGAAGGGAAGACCTTCCCACCTTCTGAGATTGTGCAAACTACCCGGATTGGAATTCGCGCGGGAACCGACAAACCCTGGCGCTTCTATGTGAAAGGAAATCGCTTCGTATCAGCTCCCTGAACCGATTTTGAACAAAGCATCTAAATTCAGAATTAAGTTGAGCCTTTTTAACGAAGTGTTTAATTTCTCCGATGCGTTAGTAAGGTAGGGGTGTGCTCTTGCAAAATTCATCTTTCTGGAACATCCGCCGTTTTCGGTTGTACGATTGGTTTACCGTAGCTTATCTGGCGTTGTGGATCATTTTAATCCTTCTCTTTTATCGGCACATTTCCCGTCGAACTGTGTTTTTGGTGGCACATTTCCTTTCGCTACTTTTTGCTCTGTTTATGGCCGGATTACACCCCCGGGTGAAGCTGTTGAGCATTATCCAGCGCTGGTATCCCGTATTTTACCTTCCGCTCTTCTTTAATGTCTTACATTATATGATTCCGGCAATTCACCCGGTTAATTTCGATCGATTTTTAGTGGCTGCCGATAAATGGCTCATCGGAGGACACCCGACCCTCTGGTTCGAACACATCTACCATCCTTTATTATCAGATATTTTTCAATTGTGTTACTCCCTATTTTATTTCCTTCCGCTGTTTATCCTCATTCCCTTACAAATCCAGAATAAAGATCAGCAGTTCGAACGAGCCGGGGCAATTTTTTTGCTGCTGTTTTACGTGTCCTACCTGGGTTATGTCCTTTTCCCGGCGCTGGGTCCCCGTTACTACCTCGCCCATTTGCACACTCGAATGATTCCCGGACACACATTCTACCGAGTTATTCACCACACGCTAAATAACCTGGAAAGCATTCAGTGGGATGCTTTCCCCAGCGGGCATATTGCCGTAGCGCTGGGATTTTCCTATTTTGCCTTTCTCTTCTATCGCCGTTTGTTCTGGGCGAGCCTCCCTGTAATTTTCTCTCTATTCATGGCTACCCTGTACTTCCGATACCATTATCTGATTGACCTTATTGCCGGAACTGCGCTATTCCTCTTTGCCGTGTTTATCGATCGATTATGGTTTGCTCCTATAAAAAATCGTGAATATCTGAATAAATCCCACACATAGCTATGCGAAAAGAGTTAGAAGCATTATAAGTAAAAGAAATATCCGTCCATCCGTTTTTGTTACAATCCGGAAATATTTTATATTAATGGAACATTTGCTCTGGAAGCGTAGAGCATGAAATGCATTTGCCGAAGTGATGGTATAAAACAGCAAAAATACTGGAAAAGATATGGAATTATTTGAGATTCAGTGAAATTGGTAGGTAAAATGACACCCGGTAAATTGCTTTTAGTTTCTTGTTTGGGGCAGATACACCCTCTGCCCCCTGGATTATTGTGGAATGATTTCCTGAATTTTTTTAGCGATTGTCTCGATGGTAAACGGTTTGGGAAGAACGCCCTTGACGCCGCTTCGAATCAGTTCCTGCAACCCTTCCTGTTCGGAATAACCGCTACAAATCAGGACTTTGACCTCCGGGTTAATCTCCTTAAGTCTCTGAAAAATTTCGAGGCCATCGATATCGGGTAGGATATAATCCAGCAATACCAGATCGATCTCCTCGTGGTGTTTGCGATACAAATCCAGCCCCTGTTTGCCATTTTCTGCCAGGTAAACCCGATACCCGAGATATTTTAAAATGGATTCCAGGATAACTCGTAGATCCTTTTCATCATCGATGGCCAGGATTGTGCCACCCTGGGATTTGGGTACTGCAACTTCATCTGTCGTCCCGGAAAACCCCCGTTTGGTACTGGCCGGGAAAAATAACTGGAATTCCGTACCTTTTCCTTCCTCACTTTTCACCAGAATAATTCCATTGTGACTTTTCGTGATTCCATAAACCATACTTAATCCCAGCCCCGTACCTTTTCCGCGTTTTTTGGTGGTAAAGAAGGGGTCGAATATCTTATCCCGAATTTCAGGGGGAATTCCCGTGCCGGTATCCTTCACCGAAAACATCACGTATTCCCCTTCCTGGAAGGAGGTGTCCCAGCTTTTATAACTGGCATCGGCATAAACATTGCGCGTCTGAATGGTAAGCTCGCCGCCGTTAGGCATGGCGTCGTTGGCGTTCACTACCAGATTCATAATAATCTGGATAAACTGGGTGGCATCTCCTTCGATAAACTTCAGGTTCTTTTCCAGATCCAGGTGCAATTTTGTTTTTGGGCTAATGGATTTCTCAATCAGCGAAATGCTGTCTTCAATTAATTTATTCAGGTTAAAAGTAGTGACTTCTGATTTCTCGTTTCGGGAAAAAGAAAGTAACTGGCTGGTTAATTTTCCAGCTCGTTGCGCCATCTTATAAATTATTTCTGCCCGCTTTTTCGTTTGCGGATTGTAGGGGTCAATCATTATTAATTGAGCACTGGGCGCAATTGTTCCGATTATGTTATTAAAATCATGCGCGATCCCCGCCGTAAGCGTCCCGATGGTTTCCAGTTTTTGCGCCTGAATTAATTGTTTTTCCAGAGATTTAATGCGGGAAATATCCGAGACTTCTCCCAGAATGGCAGGTTTTCCGTCGAATGTGATCAGGGAAAAATATCCAATACAATGTAATATTTCGCCCGTTTTCTTTATTGCTCGAAATTCATATTCCGAAGGAACCTCCTCCCCTCGTAACCGTTTGTAAGCCCGCTCTACCATCATGGATTTATCTTCTGGATGGACCAGATCCCAGATGGAAAGCTCGGAAATATCTTCCGGGGTGTAGCCTGTCATTTCATAAAATTTAGGATTTACCAGAGTGAACTTGTTATTCTGATGAATGAAAGAGGGTAGAGGAGAATTCTCGAAAAGCGTTCGGTAATTGTTCTCCGATTCCTGGATTTTTTCTACCAGCTGTTGATTATGTAATACAACGTACACCTGCTGGAGGTAAATGTTAAACAAATATTTATCGTTTTCGCTGAAGAATTTTTCTGCATCTAAAATGTCCAGGTTCACCAGCAAAGCGGGTTGCCCATCGCGGTAAATAATCCCTGTAAGCGTGGTTTTGATTTCTTCCAGACGGCCGTATTTTTTGAGGATATCTAAATCTCGTGGACACAGAATTTTTTCGGCTTCGGACTTGATGTGCGAAATCTCCTGAATTGCCGTGCCATTGGTCAACATTTGTACCTGAGTAGAGTGTTTGAGATAAGTTTCCAGATTTCCTTTAAATAACACCACATGTTTCAGCTTTTCTGAATCGTATCCCCGACTTGCTTCAAAATGTAGGCCATCAGGTTCTACCCTTAAAATACTCCCGGCATCGGCTACGGGAAGTAATAAGAGCGCTTTATCCAGAATTTTCTGATGTAAATCTTCCCTTTTTGTTTCCAGTATCAATTCTTTTTGTATTTCGATGAGCAAATCCAGGCGATTTTTTAACTGAACATCCAGCACACCGGATTGCCATCCTACAAATAAATATTGGTGAGTATTATTCGGTGTTTTCAGAATGCCCAGGCGTGTTTTAAAAGATAACCAGTTCGGTTGCTTCATCTGTAACAAACGGGATTGGTTTCGGGCTTCACGGAAATATTTAAGGAGCTCTCGAAATGATTTGACCTTTTCTCCCTCGGCGAGGGTGAACCAATCCAGTAAATGTGAGCCCAGGAATTTTTCCGAAGACACCCTGAGGATTTTTAGGAGCGAGGGATTATAGTTGATGATGCGTCCCCGAGAATCGCACATGATGATGAGATGAGCAGAAAGCTGACGGAGCAATTGATATTTCTTTTGTTCCAGAACCAGCCGTTCTTTGAGCTTCTGTAAAAGATTCAGTGTTTGAAGCGTGCCACTGATGGTTAATGGTTCGCCGGTCTGGGAATAAGTAATCGTTCCCTCTTCCAGCACCAGTCTGTCGGTTTTATTTACAGTGATGTGGTACTGAACCCGATAATTTTTAGTTCGCCGAGAATATAGCTCTTTAAAAAATTTGTCCAGTCGTTTTCTTTCGCTGCGTTTTAAATGTTTTTTCCAGAAATCTGCAGATAGAGGTTCTTCTTTCTTCCAGCCCAGGAATTGTTTTAAATAAAGATTAGGATAAAATTTACCCGCAAAACGCTCCCCCTCTATGAAGAATACTCCTGTGGAAATGCGATCTATTACAGAATGGAGATTTAAAGGATTTTCTTCTTTTTCGAATTGCATCTGCATTAAAACAGAGCGCTGGGTAAAAGTTACTACTTCGTCGAATTTTTGCAAAATGCGATGTAGCACTTCCGGGTGTAATTCACCTTTCTCCAGCAGTTTCTGTAAAATTATTTCCCTTAGGTGCGATAGGACCAGAAAAATATCCTGTTCCGAAATCTGATATTTTTTCAGATAAGGGACAACACCATCCAGCAGTTGAAAATGGGTGAAGGAATCTCCTCCCCGAATAACGTTCATGAAAGAGGAGAAGAATTCATAAATTTTCTGTTGATTAAAGGGGCCGCGATATTCAATAATGCGCATGATCTGCTGGATTTTGTCCAGCCATTGTTCAAATATCTCGTGTTCTTCCTGTTTTGAAAACAACGTTCGGGGCTCTATTGCAGTCTTTTCGGTAACATTCATCATTATTTTTCTGGTATTAATTTATAAACCTACCTTTTTTGATAATCGAATTCTGAAAAACAAACTTAATATTATTTTCGCTATAAGCCGCATTTAGTGCTAATGGGATTGGGCTTCCACTGGCGGAAACCCACGTTTTGATTGAGGTTATATATTCTGGTACTATCGATGGATATTCGTAAATTTTATTTTTTCTCAAGCAGTTGATGTAGCACAAAGAGCGTTTGAACGGGATATTCACCAATCGCTGTTTCGTCGGATAAAACGATTCCGGAAGCTCCCTGCTGGAGCAGGCAATGAAGATGAACAACTTCGCTCCGGGTAGGTTGTGGGGAATGCACCATGTGTTGGAATACCTGTCCGGCAATGTACACGGGTTTGTGCAGTTGCCGGGCGGTTTTTATAACCTCTTCCTGCCAGGTGCCCAGAAATTTCCAGGGAATGAAATTTCCCAAATCTCCGCGACAGAACCACACCTCATCGCTGGCCTGAATAATTTCCTTCAGGTGCTCCAGCGCTTCGCTTCGTTCGATTTTGGCCACGATTTCGGGAAAGTAATTCATTTGCTTGCAAACATCCCGGAGCAAGTTCAATTCCTGCGCGTTCTGAACATAAGAAAGCGCCAGGTAAGGGAGGTTGAATTCCGCTGCTATCTGTATTTGTCTCATTTGAATTTCAGGAATTCCTTTTTGAAAGAGGGACATGCCGGCAAAATATACCCCGGAACGGCTGCGTAAGGTACCGCCCTGAATCACACGTGCGGTTATTTGCAGAGAAGATGTTTCCAGCACAAGCAGTCGAATTTCGCTATCCTGTAAAAGAAGCTCCTGACCGGCTTGAATTTGAGATAGTAGCGATGCATGGGGAAAGGGAATCCTCCCCGGAAGTTCTTCTGTAGATAAGATGACCGTGGCGTGGGACGATAATTTCATCGGTTCCGGAAGGTCACCAATGCGTACTTTACTCCCCTGCAAATCGAGATAAAATCTCAATTCCCTCCTGGGTAGCTGGTTTCGTACAAAGTCCACGTTTGCACGAAGCATTTCGGGTGTTAAATGAGAACCATTCAACCGAAATTGAAATTGGCGAACCTCCTCGCTCGCCTTTAGAAACGCCTCCTTTAAACTGGATGGACCCAGAGTACTAATAATTCTGAACAAAGATTATCCCCAAAATGACCCCTCTAATTTACACCTGGAAGTAAGAATTACAAAATGGTTTTTTATTTTATTTCATTTTTGGTAATATTTATTTTTATCTGAAATGATGAGTTTGAGCAAGGTTTTTCTGGAAATGTTATTCTGGGCTATCTTCAGGAAGATTGAGACGGTTATTTAAAATATTAACAACCGGTTGCGCTATTTCGGTGCTCGATGTACATTTGCTTTATGGGTGCTCCGATATTAAAAAAAATGGAAATCCGGGGGAAACAGTGGTTAACCTCCCTGTTGCGTTTATTCTTTCGAGTTCGCAAACCGGAAAGGCTTGCTCCGGAGGAAATTCAGCGCATCCTGGTGTTCCGGCTGGATCAGCGCATCGGGAATGGCATCTTGTTGCTGCCCCTGCTGCGGGCTATTCGGAAAACCCGACCGGATATAGAGCTTCACTTACTTATTCATCATCCGGTGGCGGAATTGTACCGGGAGTTTGCTCCGGGATTGGTGAATCGCCTCTGGCCGTACCACCAGCGGCAACTGTTACTGCGCCCCTGGCGGTTTTTCCGTTTGTTACTGAATTTACGCCGCCAGCATTTCGACGTGATTTTCAGCAGCCACAATCCGGATAGTTTTTCCCTTTCTCAGGCGTTTCTGGGACGCTTCATTAAACCGCGCCTCTTAGTAGGATTTTTATGGAAGAACAGTGGGGATTATTACCACATTGCCGTACCCTCCGATACAGATCGCCATTATGCGGAATCCCAGCTGGATTTGTGGCGGTATTTCTATCCGCAGGCAACGCTGGAATGGGAAGGCCTGCAAGTACCCCGGGACATGGTTACCCGGGCATTTCAGCAGTGGGAGCTTCCCCTGCCCCGGAATGCCGCTCTCCTGTGGTTGGGTGCCACGGGTGATAAAATTCTTCCTGTAGAGATGCTGGGCTTTTTGTACGAACAGGTTCGTAAAATAACCGGATTAGAGGTGTGGCTGGCTCTGGGACCGGCAGACCGGCATATTCTTCAAAATTTATCTCCAGCTTTTCAGGAGAAAGTCCTGATGTGGAACCGCCCGCTGCGGGAGACAGCTATCTTCTTTTCCGTTTTCTCCCTGTTTATTTCGGCGGATACTGGCCCCATGCATCTGGCGGTGGCGCTGGGTGTACCCACCCTCACCATCTTTCGCCATTCTCGAATGGAGCAATATGGTTATCGGGATGGAAAACGCCATTTCTCTGTGGTCTATCGAGGAAGCAGAAAAGACCGCACAACCATTGTAAATGTTCTACAGCAGTTAAAATTGGCGATCGAAAATGACAGTTGACCGGGACTCCATTCGTAAAATTTTAATTATTCAGTTACGGGCGATTGGAGATGTGGTGCTCA
>JALWDQ010000817.1:0-7831 GCA_027039625.1 Calditrichia bacterium
CTCCTATCCCGTACCGATCTGCTTCGTTCCATTCCTCTCGAACACCTTGCTGAAATTCGCCAGGAATTACCCCGACATCTGAGAGAGTTGCAGGAAAAGGTTCGAGAGCTGCCGAAGCACCTGTCGGTTAACGAAATGACGCGTCTGTACGATGAGGTGCTGGAAGGCTGGCTCACGAAAGCTGAGGAAGAACCGGCTGAAGCAGAAGAAGAGGAAATTCCTGAAAAACCGGTTGAAGAAGTGGCCGAAGCGGAAGCAGCGGAGGTGAAGGAAGAAACGGTTGCCGAAACTGCCGAAGAGCAGGTAGAGGCGGTGGAAAAAGATAGGGAAGAGATTGGAGAGGAAGAGAAAGAAGAAGTCACCGAAGAAACTCCGGTAGAAGAGGTCGCTCCCCCGCCAGTAGAAGAGGAAGTAGCGGAAGTGGAAACTCCAACTGCTGAAGAGCAGGTGGAGGAGCTTGAGGAAGAAGCGGTGGAAACGGCTCTCCGTGAAGAACTTGTGGTAGAGGAGGAAGCCGGTGAGGCAGTGGGAGAAGAGGAACTGGAGAAGAGGGAAGAAGTACCGGCTGTTGAAGAGGAAGCACCGGAAGAAGAAGCTGGAGAAGCGTTGGTGGAAGAAGCGGCGAAAGAAACGGAAGAGGTTCCGGCGGCAGAAGAAGAGGCCGAAGTGGAAGAAGCAGCCGAAGAAGAATCCTCTCCTACCCGGGAAGCATTTATCGATGAAGAGCTTACCAGAGTGTTTTACACCGAAACTCGCCGCTACCTGGCCACCATTTCAGAAAAATTAAATATGCTGGAAAAGCAGCCCACGGACAGGAAGGTGTTAACTGAGCTGGGTAATGTGATTCACACCCTGAAAGGTTCGGCGCAGATGTTAAATCAAGAGGTGGTGGCGCAAATTACCCGACCTCTGGAAGATGTGGTCGATCGCATTTTGGATGATGAACTGCATCTTACCGAACAATTTGTTCCTTTGTATCGGGAAGCCGTGGAAGCCATCCAGCGCTGGATGGAGGGAGAGGAACTCCAGGTTTCGGAAATTTTGAAGAAGGTGGAAGAGTACGAAGAAGCCAGTCGGGTAGGAATTCAGCCCGAAGAAGTTCCGGAAGAAATTGCCACCGAGGAGGAAGCACCTGAAATCGTGGAAGAGGCGGTGGAGGAAGAAATTCCCGCCGCAGAAGAGGCTGCGGTGGAGGAAGGTGAGGAGTACCTGGAACTCAGCGAGAAGGATCCGGAATTGCTGGAAATTTTCCGCAAAGAGGTGAGCAGCAATCTGGACATTTTCGATAAACATCTGGCGCTCATCGAGAAGTTTCAGTACGACAAGAAGACGGTTCAAACGCTGGATCAGTCCATCCACGAAGTGCGTGCCGCCGCGAAAATGCTGGGATTCTCGGAAGTCGGGAAGCTGCTGGATGTGCTGGAAGAAGTGATTGAGGAATTGGAGAAGAAAGAACAAAAGCACTGGGATGATGCGATTCCTGAACTGCGCAAAGGTGTGGCCGTGGTGCGGGAGCTGAGTGAAGCGATGAAGGTGTCCCGGGAGAAATACGAGGAAGCCCTGGAGGGGTTGAACCAATTACGGGAGAGCCTGCAGAAACCGGAAAAGGTGGTGGAGGAAGAAACGCTTGCGGCGGAAGAGGAAACTGCGGTGGAAGAGGAAGTGCTCACGGAAGAAGAAGAGGTGGAAGCACCGAAACCTCCACCGGCGGTGGTAGAAGCGTTCATTCAGGAATCACGCGAACTTCTGGAAGATATTAATTTCCTTTTAATGAAAATTGAGAAAGAACCCGAAAACGAGGAATTCTCCTACCATCTGATGCGGAGTTTACACACCTTGAAAGGCTCGGCAGCGATGGTGGAACTGGAAAAAATCGAAACCATTACTCATCTGGCAGAAGATTTGGTGGAAGCCTTCCGGAATCGAGGTGAGACCATTCCCCAGGATGCCATCGATGTGCTTTTTGAGGTGGTCGATGAGGTGGAATTTCAGGTGGATGCCCTGGCCAGCGGTTTGAAGGAGAAAACCCGGAATTACCAGGAGATTGTGGAGAAATTGCAATCGTTCTTCCGGGCGAAGGAGAAACCAGAAGAAGTACCGGTAGCCGAGAAGGAAGAAAAGCCCGCCGAACCGGTTGCCGAAGAGGAAGCGGTGCTGGAGGTGGAAGTCAAAAAAGAGGAACCGGAAAAACCCCCGGTACGGGATACCTACATTCGTCTGCATGCCGATCAGATGGATAAACTGCTGAATGAGGCTGCCGAACTGGTGATTAACCACACTCAGTTAAAAACGCAACTGGATCGGTTCAAATCCTATCTGCCTCGCATGGATATGGAGAGCAAGAACGTCCAGAATGTGCTCTGGTACCTGGACAAGGTGAAGAAAGATGAAGAGCGACTTCTGGAAATTCTGCAAACCCAGAAGCTGGAAATTCCCGGGTTGGAGGAAACATCTTCACAGCAGTTGGAGAACTTAAACCGGGCCATCAATTCTCTGCGGATTTTTTACAATAATTTTATTCAGAATTTGCAGGGAATTAAGGAACTGACCACAGCTTACGAGGAGCAGATTCACAAGATTTCCCGTCTCAGTTCCAGTATTCACGACGAGGTGATGGAAGCCCGACTGGTGCCCATTGCCATGCTGTTTCAACGGTTCCACCGGCCGCTGCGGGATATGGCGCGCAAGTCCGGGAAAAGGCTAAAGCTGGTGCTGGAAGGGGAAAGCACCGAACTGGATCGGGTGTTAATTGAGGATTTGTACGAGCCGTTGTTACATATTCTCCGCAATGCGGTGGATCATGGGATCGAGTCCACAGAAGAACGCAAGAAGGCCGGGAAACCGGAGGAAGGAACCATTGCCCTGCGCGCCAGTCACGACCGCAACTTTGTTACCATCGAGATTGAAGATGATGGGCGGGGAGTGGATTTGAAAAAAGTGCGCGAGAAAGCGATTCAACTGGGGTATCTGGAAGCCGACAAAGCCGATGAACTCTCGGATCAGGAGCTGCTGGAGTTCTTAATGTATCCCGGTTTTACCACCCGGGAGGAAGCAACCACCATCAGCGGTAGGGGGGTGGGGCTGGATGTGGTTCGCAGCCAGATCCAGAAGATCAAAGGTGATTTGCGTATTTTCTCCGAAGAGGGAAAGGGCACCCGTTTCATCATCCGGGTACCGATTTCTTTAACGGTGACGCAGGCCATGCTGGTAGAGGTTGCCGGACACGTGTACGCCATTCCTTTATTGCAGGCGGAAGAAACCATCAACATCGAAGTGCGCAGTCTGGAACTGCGCGATAATTCCTACTATATGCGGCATCGGGGTGGGTACATTCCGGTGCTGAATCTGGCGAATTTGCTTCAGATTCGGGCCGGTAAACGGAAACCCATTTCGGTGGTGGGAGAGTATCCCGCCATTGTGGTACAGGATGAAGGGCATCGGGTAGCCTTGCTGGTGGATCGAATTGTGCACCGGGAGGAGATTTTAATTAAATCCCTGGGACCCAATCTCCAGCGGGTGAAATTTATCACCGGCGGCTCGGTGCTGGCAGATGGGAAGGTGGTGCTGGTCCTGGATATTCCGCAAATCATCAAGGAAGCGGTACGGATGCAGGCTACCGGCGCGGTTCTTTCGCCGGAGGACTTAACCAAACCGGAGGAAGTCCCGGCCAAAGCGGGTGTGAAACGGAAAAAACGCCAGCGGGTGGTGAAAGGACGCAAACCCTCGGTGCTGGTGGTGGACGACTCGCTCAGCATCCGCAAATTCCTGGCCAGTTTGCTGACCCAGCGGGGATATCAGGTGGAAATGGCGAAAAATGGATACAACGCTCTGGAAAAGCTAAATCAACAGGATTTCGATGTGCTGATTACCGACCTGGAAATGCCCCATCTTTCCGGTTACGAACTCATCGAGCAGGTACGGGATGAAGACCGCTGGAAGGAAATGCCCATTATTGTTCTCACCGGACGTGCCAGTAAACATATTCAGCAATTGACCCGCACCCTGGGAGCCGATGAATTTATCGTAAAGCCGTTTAAAGAAGACGAACTGATGAAATTGCTTGGTGAGTACATTGTTCTTGAAGATTGACCATGGGAATAGCTTATTTGCCTGGGAATTAAAAGAATTGGTGTTTGCCCACGAATCACACGAAAAAGCACTTAACCACGAATCGCACGAATGAACACGAATAAAAAATAACGATATTTGAGGTTGATATTTGGAATTTGTTTTTTGTTAATTGAGATTTGGAATTTGGAGTTTGTTTGTGATTTGGGATTTGTTAATTGGAATTTGTTTCAATAATTAGAAAAGATATTTTTTAACCGGATATTCCAGGTGGTCGGAATAGACTTTTAGGATTTAAAAGCTGTCGGTAGGCAGGGTACGAGGCCACGGAGTGGCCGAAAGATGTTAGCCCATGGCCTTCAGAGGCTGTGTAAAAAACCTGTGTCAACAGAATATTTATTCATTGTCATTCAAAGTAAAACATAGCCCCGAGCTTTTAGAGGCTGTGTGAAAATGCAGTATCAATAGAATATTTATTCATTGTTATTCAAGGTAAAATATAGCCCCGAGCTTTTAGCTCGGGGAACTAAAGGACCATACGACAAATATGGCTTAAACCCAATTTAAAGCTAAAGCCTTATTTTTTGAGGTGGATTCTGAGATCCACGAGCTCAAGCTCGTGGCTATAATAAAAATCAGTGCAAATTGATATTTTTAAAAGATATGCCTTGAATTTAAGGATTTGTGAAAATGAACAGATACAAAATATTCTTGTGTTGTTGACTTAATGATGGAGTCATAGAGTCCGTAGAAAAACACTAAATTCAGTAAGAAATAAAAATAATTCTGTGTCCTTTACTGCCACAGTTTTACATAAATATGGTAAATTGCAATATGCATGTTATTGATTAAATATTCTGCTGAGTTTCATTTTTACACAGCCTCTGGAATTTGTGGGCTATGTGCACATCGTCCCTCCGGGACGGTTCTTTCCGCATCTTTCTAAAGGATCAGTATCTGACTATTGTTTCCATATATAAAAAATTCTAATTATTTTGTGCATACCGTTAAAAATAAAATTTACCTTAAGGCCCAGGTTCCGATTCATTTTACATTTTACATTTTTCATTTTTCATTTTAAACAAAGCATCCTGCGGACATTTTTCATTCCCTCCAATGTCCTCTGCGGCTTCTGTGGTTTTGATTCCCTTTTCAGTTCCGGTGGTCACAATATTTTTCTCCATCCCTTTACTTGATTTTTATTTTTAGATTTTTTACTTTCTTGCTATAAATAAATTATTTTATTCATCATGAACTTTTTTCATTCAAAATGGGTGTGCTCCGGCTTAATCCTTCTTTTGTTGTTCCTTGCCTGCCAAAAAAAGAGTCTGGAGCCCAATACCGATCGAACCCCTCCAGAAGTGGTGTCGGTTTTTCCCAAAGACCAGGCCCGGGAGGTTGATGTAAACGCCTCCCTGCAAATTACCTTCAATGAATCCGTGCGTGCTAATAGTGTGAGGATATTGTTAGAAGAAGCAAATGCCTCCACCTCTGTTTCGGGGAACACCACGGTAACGGATACTCTGGCAAATTTTCAGCCGAATTCACCTTTACAATACTCCACCACCTACCGTGCTACCGTCAAAGCTGGGGTGAAGGATAGAGTTGGTAATGCGATGAAGAAAGATTACAGTTGGAGCTTTACTACCATTTCTGCGCCTGATACCATCCCGCCGACGGTTGTCTCTACCATTCCAGCGGACGGGGCGGCAAATGTTCCGCCAAATATTCAGATTAAGGTGGTTTTTTCCGAAAGTGTTCATGTGCCCACCGATGGTTTTTCCCTCAAGGATGAAAACGGCGCTTATATTGCTGGCGGTCGCTTGATTTCCGGCTCTACTTTTAGATTTACGCCTCGAAATCCCTTGCATTTCAGCACTACTTATACAGTTACCATTACCACTGCGGTAATGGATCTTGCCGGCAATCATCTGGCGCAGGATTACAGCTTTTCCTTCACGGTAGAGCCGGACGATGTTCCCCCGCAGGTGGTAGAAACATATCCAGCTAATGGCGACACTGGCGTGGCAAAGGATACAGACATCTGGGTAAAGTTTGACGAGCCCATTGATCCGGCCAGTGTTAATGCCAATACTTTCTCCGTCAGCGGGCCAGTCGGCAATGTGAGTGGAAATTTTGTGGTAAATAATGACACGGCGCGCTTTGCCCCGGATTCTCTGGATTGGGAAACCACCTACACCGTTACCCTGTCCGGCATCACTGACCTTGCTGGCAATCCAATGTCTGACTATACTTTCTCTTTCACTACACAGGCCGATACCACTCCGCGGTGGACCTTGGTTAATGGTGGAATGAAAAGATTAGCGATTACGGAAAATGGTATAGTTTATGCTTTAGGTGGAAGTCAGACATTAAATGCTCCAGTGGTAGTTAAATTTAATACTCAAGGTAAAATTGTTTGGATTAAACCGCTGCCTAATTATGTTGGTTATAATCGCGACATTGCGGTTTACAGCGGAAATGGGCAGGATGAGGTGTATGTGCTGACGGCAGTGCCAAACCCTTATGGCGGACCCGGTAATGTGACCAAACTGAACGGCGATGGCAATATCCTTTGGACTTCTCTGGATTTTAGTTTTATGCCTACTTTGATTGAGACGGGCGAGGATGGTAGGATTTTTGCTATCGGTAGTGGTGTCGTGTATGAATTTTCCTCTAATGATGGTTCTATCGTTCATATTCAGAATATAGGTACAAATAATACGAATGTATATGGAATTGTTGCTTTTTCTGATTATATTTATATTAGCGGTGAAACAAATGACGATCTTTTTGCTCAAAACGTTCATGCTGATTGGTTTGTAGCCAAGTATGATGCGAATTACAATTTAATCTGGGGAGTTCAGTTTAATGGTCCTGATTCTGTGGGAGAAAATTTTGGTAAAGTTGCTGTTGATCGGAGTAGTAATATTGTGTATCTTGGCGGTGGCTATGGTGTGGGAATGAGTTGGATATATGATGGAATAGCAGCTTATGTTGACAATGGAAATAGTGCTGATTTTCTATGGTTTAAAAGAATTACCAATCACACATCTTCTCTAGCTGATATTAATACGAAGATGGTTGCTTATAATGGTAGTGTTTACTATGGTAATGGCGTTCCTAATACTCCTGTTAAGGTATTGTCTGATGGAACGATTGATTGGAATATGACTTCTGATGGAGTTGAGGATTTTGTGTTTTACAATGGTAAAATGTATGTGATTTTTCCTCCTCCTCGTTCTAATAAGATTTACATTTTTGATGCTAACAGCGGAGCTCCTTTAAACTAAATTTTCATAAAATTATTCCCCTTTGCCATGGATGGTGAAGGGGATTTTTCTTTGGTAGTTAGCCCAAGTTGAACAACGATAAGTGCTAAGTTTTATATTATCAGCATATTATGAATTTTGTATTCCCACTACAATATTATATTTTGTCCATTTTTCGTCCCAATGGGCGAACGGGTATTTTCAATATTTTGGAAATTAAATAATGAAATTCCTCCGGTTCACTGGTCTGTCGGATGAAAATCTTCTCGCTCTTATCATTGTTCATCTCTATGGTCACTCGATACTGGGAGGAGAGTCGATCCCGAATGGTGGACCATCTCAAATATATCCCTGCCTGGTGCAGGTACTTCTGAATGCTGTTCAATACGTGATAAGCCAATACGGTAATGAATATATGCCCCTCTATCCGGCCATCTTTCTGATGATAATTGGGACGTAAACCCAACTCACTCTTCATCGAACGAAAACTA
>JALWDQ010000818.1:0-2525 GCA_027039625.1 Calditrichia bacterium
CGCACATTCGCAAGCGGCTTCGGGAGCAGTACCGGTACGTGCTGGTGGATGAGTTTCAGGACACGGATGCGCTGCAGAGCCGCTTAATTGAGTTACTGACCAGCGAAGAAAATAGCAAAATCCCGCCCGGGAAGCTCTTTTTTGTGGGGGACGACAAGCAGAGCATTTACGGCTTCCGCTACGCGGATTTACGCATTTTTCGCCGATTTACCGAGCGGGTGCAGCAGCAGGGAGGGAATCGACCTTTCCGTAACCCCAACAATGGGGAAGAGCTTCCCGCCAGCGAAGCGGAACGAAAAGGCGTCATCTCCCTTTCCCACAATTTCCGAAGCCATCCTGCGCTCATTGCCTTTTTCAATCATTTTTTTCGTGAAGTGCTCCTCCCGGTCAGCGATTACGATGTCTCTTTCTCCCCGCTTCAGGCAGCCCGCACGGATACCGCAGGCCTGAACAGCGAGATTCATCTGACCGTGCTTACCCAAACGAATTCCGGGGAAACACCTCCCGAATCCCTACCCCAGAGCGAAGCGCAGTATGTTGCCAGACTCATTCGACGCATCGTGGCAGAAAATCCCCTCCAGTGCCAGGAAGCCACTCCCCGGGGCACAGCAACTCGCCCTTTGCGCTACGGGGATGTGGCAGTTCTGTTGCGGGGACGCACCCACCTGGATAAACTGGTGGAAGCGCTGCGACGGCAGGGAATACCGCATCAGGTGTACAAAGGAAAAGGTTTCTTCCAGCAGCGCGAAGTGCAGGACTTGTATTATTTGCTGAAGACGCTGGCTCAGCCGGAAGATGATTTTGCACTACTCACTTTTTTACGCAGCGAACTGGCGGGGCTTTCGGACGAAACACTTTTCTATTTAAGCCAGGTTCAGGGCAGCAATTATCGGGAACGGCTGCAGCGGTTGTGCCAATTTCTACAACAACCTGGCAATCTGCAGAACACTTTTCTGCCGGAGTTTGCCCAGTTTCTGGAAACACAAGGTGAATCGCCCCACATCCCGGAAGCCCAACAGCACGCCCTCACCTACCTGAACCAGAAACTGGAGGAGTGGCAACCGTTAGCCCTCTCCAGTCAATTTACCCTGCTGCTGGATACGATTCTGGAGGATTTACAGGTGCGTGCTTTGCTGGCAGGACATAAAGACGGGGCGCAAAAGCTGGCTAATCTGGACAAGTTTGTGCGGTTTGTGCAGGAGTACCAAATGAGCCGTTCGGCGCTACTCATGGATTTGCTGGAAGCGCTGCAAAGCCAGATGCAGCGGGAAGCACCCGAAGGGGAAGCCACCATCCTGGAACAGGAACCGGACAAGGTGCAAATCCTGACCTACCACAGCGCCAAAGGAATGGAATTTCCGGTGGTCATTCTTCCCTTCCTGAACCAGCGATTTCAGCTCACCCGTCGCCAGTCCATTTTTGTGGATGCGGATTGGGGATTCAGTGTGGTGCCTGATTTTTTACGGCCCCCTTCTTCCGGCATAACCGAGGGAAACTCCATCCGCTACGAACCGTTCATTCACCGGTGGATCAAGCAACAGGCGGAGGTTCGCCAGCTGGCCGAGGAAAAACGGCTTTTTTATGTGGCAACCACCCGCGCTCGCGACCACCTTTTCCTCATTGGCAGCCTGAATCGTTACAACCGGGTGGAAGAGAGCTCCTATTTGCACTGGCTCACAGAGCGTTACCAGCTCTCTCCCCTCTCCGCAGGAGAGGCACATCAGGAGGTTCCACTGGAGGACGGATACCGGTTGCACACCCACGTTCTTCCGGCTCCGGAAGAAGAGCCTTCTGCACAGCCCGAGGTACCATCCGCTTCCCGGGAAGAGGAGTGGTTACCGGAGCACTGGCTTCCCTTCCAGCATCCCATTCCGGAGCCCCCTGGCTACCAGGTGTACTCCGCCACTCAGTTAATGATTTTCCGGGAAAACCCCCGGCGCTACTTCCAGCATTTTTACCTGCAGGATTATCGAATCTCTGCCCAGCCGGAGAATCTGGAATACGAAGATGAACCCGGGGGTGCACTGTGGGGTTCGGCTGTCCACAAGCTGCTGGAAGATTTCCCCAGGCGTCCCGCCAGCCAGGACGCGCCCAAAATCGACTGGATTGTGCAACACTATTTTTCTGCTTTTCCGGAGAATTGGTCCCAGCTCCGCACCCGGTTACAGGAGTTAATGGAGCGCGTGCGCAGCAGTGAATTAGTCCGTTGGCTGGAGACAGCGGAGCAGTTCAGCGAGTTTTCTGTGGATTTAGCTCTGGAACCGTTTGTTCTACAGGGCATTTTCGACCGCCTGTTCCGCAACTCCCGGGGCGTGTGGGAGGTGCTGGATTTCAAAACCAATCGCATTAGCCGGGGAGAAGTCCCGGACACCGCCCGGAAATACCGCTTCCAGATGGAAGCCTACGCCTTGCTGCTGGCACACCTTTTCCCGGAGCAATCGCACTATCCGGTGACCCTTTATTTTCTGGAACCCATGCAATCCGTGCAAATTCGCTTTTCTCCGGAGGAGTTAGATGGCATTCGC
>JALWDQ010000819.1:0-2525 GCA_027039625.1 Calditrichia bacterium
GGTGGAGGTAAAATCCGCCCGGCGCAAATTACTGCTGGATGGGCACTACCTCAACGCCCTGGATGTGAGTCCCGATGGAAAATTTCTGGTGCTGGCGCGTCAGGCAGTTAATCAGCCCACGGAATTGTACCGCTTCGACATCAAAAAACGGCGGTTAACCCAGCTTACCTTTACCAATAAGGAGCGGCTGACGGAGCTGGAAATGAATCCTCTGGAGGATTACTGGTTCACCGGTGCCCATGGGGATTCGGTACATTTGTTGATGGTAAAGCCGCCGCAGTTTAATCCCGAGAAGAAATACCCGCTGCTTTGCCTCATCCACGGCGGGCCCCAGGGCGCCTGGGGAGACGATTTCCATTACCGCTGGAATGCCGAAATGTTCGCTTCCCCCGGCTATGTGGTGATTATGATTAATTTCCACGGGAGCCGCGGTTACGGGCAGGCATTTTGCGATGCCGTTAGCCACGATTGGGGCGGTGCGCCGTTCGAGGATATCGTAACCGGAACGCGCTGGGCGCTGAAGCAGTTCTCTTTCCTGGATGAAAACCGGGTAGGGGCAGCCGGTGCTTCCTACGGCGGTTTCATGATTAACTGGATTGAGGGACACAACGACGACGGCTTGTTTAAATGCCTGGTGTCGCACGATGGGGTGTACGACCAGCGCAGCATGTTTGGCGCCACCGAAGAGCTCTGGTTTCCGCGCTGGGAATTCAATGGCTACTCCTGGGAAAAAGGGAGTTTGTACGAGAAATGGAGTCCTTCCAATTTTGTCACGCACTTTCACACTCCCATGCTCATCGTGCACGGGGAGCACGACTACCGGGTTCCCTACACCCAGGCGCTGCAATTGTTTACGGCGTTGCAATTGCAGGGGGTGGAATCGAAACTGCTGTTCTTCCCGGATGAAGACCATTTCGTTCGGAAACCCCGCAACGCCCGCCAGTGGTGGGAAAATGTGCACGGCTGGCTGGCGCGGTATTTAAACCCGTAGGAAAATGGCAGGAACATTCGGGGGCAGTGAACCATTCACCAAAAAAAGGAGAGAAGAGAACCATGGAAATTGGCAAATACAGCGTGTACCGGCTTGATACCGGGCGGTTTAAACTGGATGGCGGCGCGATGTTTGGAGTGGTTCCCAAAGTGCTGTGGGAGAAAAAGCATCCGGCAGACGAGAAAAATCGCATTCGCATGGCACTGAATACCCTGCTCATTGTGGGGGAGGGACGGGTAATTTTAACCGATACCGGCATCGGTGAGAAAGGGAGCGAGAAGTTTCAGCAAATTTACGGGGTGGATCACGGGAAATATTCCTTGCTGAAGGCGCTGCTGGAGTACAATGTGCAGCCGGAGGATGTGACCGATGTGATTTTAACCCATCTGCATTTCGACCATGTGGGGGGCGCCACGTATTACGACCGGAACGGCGAGTTGAAACTACGCTTCCCCAATGCCACCCATTACGTGCAGAAAACCCAACTGGAGTGGTCGCAGAAAGGGTTCGAGAAAGACCGTGCCAGCTATTTGCGCGAGAATATCGAGCCGCTGGTGCAATCCGGGCAGCTCCGGGTGCTGGAGGGGGAAGCCACCATTGCACCGGGTGTGGAGGTTCTGGTGACAAACGGGCATACCCTGGGGCAGCAGATCACGCTGGTGTCGGGGGAAGAAGGAGCGTTGCTGTACGCAGCGGATTTGATTCCGCTGCATTCCCACGTCTCCATTCCCTGGGTGATGGCGTACGACCTGTATCCCGTCACCACGATTGAGGAGAAGAAGGAGATTCTGGCACGAGCTGCCCGGGAGAACTGGATGCTCTTTTTTGAGCACGATCCGGAAATCTACTGCGCCCGGGTGGTGGCGGGGGAAAAAGGGTACGAAATTCAGGAGAAAATTTTGTTGTGAGAGGTGCGGAGTCGTTAAATAGCGGAACCGGTCGCATTGTGCTGATAACCGGAAGTGCCCGGTTGCAGGTTACGGATGTGGAGGAACTGCACTTTCCGGTGGGGCAGCCGCCCGATGTGCTTTACCTGGTACGAAACAGTGCACGGGTTCGGGAGCTCAAGGAACGGTATCGTGCCGCTTCCTCCCGGGGCGTCCTACCCGATTTACCCGTGATACCGCGGGAGCGTTTTATCGCGCTGCTGGCAGAGCGGTTGATGATTTCCGGACTTCCTGCCAGCTTTACCCAGCGGTTGGTGGTGCTGCACCGCATTCTTTGCAGTCAGCAGGGGGAATGGCGCTATTTTCGCTTCCCCGGGCAGAACTTCCCCATCTCTGTGCTCACCGGTCTGGTAAATTTCCTGGATAACCTGTTATGGGAATGGGGTACGGAAGAGGAGCGTGCCACCGGGTTATTGCGCCAGATCGCACGGGAAGAATTGCGGCACGATTTGCTGGAGCTGTTTCGGAAGTACCGGGCGGCATTCTCTCCCGATTTCCCGGATGCTGCCAGCTGGATGGCGGCACTCATCGCCGCGCTCTCTCCGGCGCGATTTCGGGAGATTTTCCCGAACCTCTCCCGGCTGGTG